>CBCTHD010000161.1:0-5797 GCA_965146615.1 uncultured Clostridia bacterium | reverse complement strand
GATGATCCGGTAAAGATAGCGTTTCAGGAAGATGTGAACAGTGTGACGGCGGACTCTCTGCTGGGGACCAATGCAGATGCGCAAAATGTCATTTCCAGCCTGAGGCTGCCGACGTCGCCGCTGACAAACGGGACCCGGGTGGAATGGAGCGTTGTCAGTGGTGGAAGCTGGATAGACAGCGCCGGAAAAGTGACGCGCCCAACAGCGTCGGACGGCAATCAAACGGTGCAGATCAAAGCGGCGTTTACGTCCGCTGACGGGAGCTACACGCAGGAGAAAACCTTTACGTTCCGCATTTTGGCAGCCTCCATACCGGGGACTACCGGAGAGAAGAATCTGGCGCTGAACGGAGCGGCGATTGCAAGCAGCGAGTATGCCAAGAGCGGCAGCGACTTTAGCAAAGAAACATTGATAGATGGCGTAAAGGGTTACACCAGCAGCCCGAACAACAACAAGATGCGCTGGACCACCAATTACAGCGACAGGACGCAGAACATCGGCGAGTGGTGCGGCGTGGAATTTAGCAAGCCGACGTATATAGATACCATCGTCTTTTATGAATATGACTCCCGTATTACAGAATATACGGTAGAATACCAAGATGCAGAGGGCGAGTGGCACACAGTGCAGCTGAACGGGGCAGATATGCCGAACCAGCAAAAAGCCGAACAAGCAACGGTTAATTCCGCGCATTCTGTCGCCAATGTGGTATCCTTTGATTTAGTGAAAGCAAAGGCAATCCGCCTTATTATTGTAGATGTGGGTCAGACGGCGGGCGCTAGCGTATGGGAATTTGAAGTATATTGTATGCAGGAAGTGGCGGACAGCGAAGAAGAGTTCCGGGCGGATATGGACAGCGTGACAGCGGAATCTCTGCTGGGCGGCAACACTGCTGTGGACAATATTACAGAGGGCCTGGCGCTTCCGGCGTCTCCTCTGCTAAACGATACTAAGGTGGAATGGATCGTTGTCAGCGGTGCGGATTGGATAAACAATACCGGAGCCGTGACGCGCCCGACCTCGGCGGACGGGGATCAAACGGTGCAGCTCAAAGCAGTGTTTACGTCGCCGCAGGGAACCTACACGGACGAAAAAATCTTTACATTTACCATTCCGTGGTATGACGATCCGCAGATGAAACTTGATGACGATATGGCGCTTGTCACCTATGAAAGCCTGACGGCGCAGGACCCGGCACGCTTGACAGAGAACCTGACCATGCCGGCGTCGCCGCTGCCCAACGGCACCGCAGTTACCTGGACGTCCAGCGACCCGGCGGTACTGACAGCACAGGGAGAGGTCGCGCGTCCGGCGGACAAAAATCGCTTGGTAATGCTCACGGCAGCGTTTCAATTCGAAGGACTGTCTGCGGAAAAAACCTTCCAGTTCACCGTTTTGGCGGAGGGAGAACTGCTGGAAAACCTTGCAGAAGGGGCACGGCCGTCCACCAATATAGTGACGGTAGAAGGAAACGTGAGCGCTGTGACGGACGGTAACTATGAAACAGCATGGACAACGGCCGCGGAGAATGTATCCCTGACACTGGACTTGGGAAGTGTAAAACCCCTTTCACAAGCCGTTATTTATGCCGCCGGCAGCAGTAAGCAAAATGCAGTGTTGGAAGTGTCCGGCGACAATGTAAACTACACCCAGATAGCAGAACTGGACAGCTTGGAATTTGGAAGTGAAATCCGCTTTGCACTCACCGACGCGCGCTATATCCGCCTGAGAGTGACACAGCAAGGCGCGGAGCCTATTAAACTATATGAATTGGAATTCTATTTTGCGCCGACAGACAAAGAGCGCGTAGCGGCAGATGTGGATGCGTTTGAGTACACCAACCCGAAAGTCATCACATCGGACATTGTACTACCTACGGAAACCAAATATGGCAGCACGCTGGAATGGACTTCCAGTAATACGGCTGCCCTGGACGCGCAGGGGCATGTGACGCGCGCCAATCAGAATCAGGACGTGGCGTTGACCGCAGTGTTCCGCAGCGGCGAAGAATCAGCTAGCGTTGTGGTATATCATACAGTGCAAGGGACGAAGGCAGCCACCGGTCCGAGCAGTGGTGGCGGTGGTGGCGGCAGTTCCTCGGGAGGCAGCGCTTCCTCTACCGGCGGCAGCGGCGGCGTCAGCTTGCAGGTGCCGGTCATTCAGCCGGAAAATACCGTGCAGCCCACACCGGGGCAAACAACGCAGCGTTTCAGCGATGTTTCCGGCGACCGCTGGTCGTACCCCTATATTGAACAGCTGGCGCAGAAGAACATAGTGGAAGGCAGCGGCGGGGTATTTGAACCCGAGGGACGGATAACCCGTGAGCAACTAGTGAAAATGATTGTGGTTGCGCTGGATATGGAACTTTCGACACAGGAAACACCGTTTGCAGATGTGGCAGCGGATGCGTGGTATAGCCAGTACATTGCCGCCGCAGTGCAGGCAGGTATTGTCAAAGGCATCAGCGAAACAGAATTTGGCGTGGGTCAATACGTGACCCGAGAGGATATGGCAGCCATGATTTGCCGTGCACTGGACGGCGCCGGAGCGGAACTTGCTTCAGGTAGCGCGGACGTCACCTTTACGGACAGCGAGCAAATCAGTGAATATGCACGTGAAGCGGTTCAAAGGCTGGCGCTTGTTGGAATTTTAAACGGTGAAAATGGCTTCTTTATGCCGCAGGATACGGCGACGCGGGAACAAGGGGCGAAAGTGATTTGTATGTTACTTGAAAAATTGAATCAATAAGGAGGGAGAGAAGATGAAAAACCATAGATTGATAGCGGCGCTGCTCAGCGGCTGTATGATAGTAGCTGCCATGGGAACGGTAGGCGCACAGGAAGAAGAACTCTCCGCCGCGTCCGGTACAGAGACGACGCTGCAGCAATTGCTGGAGGAGACGGCTCAGCCGGAAAATGAAACCGTATCGGAAGCAGACGATGCGGCAGAGGAGGAAGCAACGTTGGGGGCGCTGGACGCAAACGAGCAAATTCAGGCAACGTCACTGTCGGCACCGGATACCCAGGGAATGTCACAGGACGAGTATTTTCAGACAACGATCGACCAATACGACCAGTATGACTGGAGCGATCCGCAGGTGATTGCGGACGCGGATTTCTTTGGTGTGTGGGACGGCACCAAATGGACGAAGGAACCGTATTTTGACTACAGCTATTCCCCCGACCTGGCGGCAACAGAAGCGGCCGCCAAACGGGGCGACTACGAAACGGCGAAGGAAGAAATTCTGGAATACTACCGGGAAGTGTTCAAAACGCACCGCCGCGGGCTGGAAGGCGTTTCCGACAAACGCAAACGACTGCTGGCACAGGCTACTTTTGAAAACCTCATCAAATTGTGGGGCTACGGCGAGCCGGTGGAAAAATGGAACTTAACGGAAGAACAACAGACCTTTACCGCAGACGTGCGCAAAGATGTGGAATCCGCCATTAGTGCGGTCACTAAACAAAAAGCGTTTAACATCATAGCGCTGAAAAAGGACGGTTATGAAGCGGTTTTTGACAGCAAAGAAGCGGGCGGCACCGGACCTTACATTGAACTAAGCGTCAACGGAAATAGCAAAACTATCTATCCGACATACGACGCGACCATCATTGCCGGAGACAAACGGACACAAAATTTCGGTACGGAACGCACGCTGCGCGTGGAGGAATCCTATACGTCGATTGGAACACAGGCGGAGGTGGATACCTACACCAAACGCGCCTATCTAATGTTTGATTTTTCCGACCTTAATTCCGGCGACGTTATCGACAGCGCAGTGCTGTACGTCAATGGGAGAATGGTGGAAAGCGACAATCCCACGGCTGCACCGCAGGTGCGCACCAGCAAAGACGTCATGCTGTGGGAATCCCAGGAGTTAGGATGGACGGAAACCAACATCACTTGGTCTAATCGGACCATTGACATTTTCTCCTATGATGGGGAGTTGGGACCGCATTTAACACACATGACCGGCATGAGCACCACGATTCCGTCCTGGGCGGACAACATGACAAAATGGCAGTATGCGCCAAACATCGCGCAATGTTATTTGTATTACACACAGACAGGGAAAAGCGGCGGCGAAGCGTATGCATACCATGCAATTCGTATGCTGATGAATACCATTGAACGGCAAAAGGCGGATATCGGCACCATCTACAACTGTGATGCCTGCCACAACCTGGGGCAGCGGGCTAAGTATTATCCGCAGATGATTGATATGCTGCTGCCCAGCGAATATATGACGCCGGAGATATTTACAGCAATTCTGAAAAATGTATGGATGGTTAATGATTATTTGGTCAAGGGCTGGAATAGCAGTTCGGAGAGCAACAACTTTGGTTCGTTGCAGGCGGAAGGGCTGTTTAACCTAACGATTAGCTTTATGGAATTCCAGGACGCCAGCAAACCTGCCACCGGATTGAAAAATTCCAGCTTGCCCGGTTCTATGCAGGGCGGATGGCTCGCGGTTGCCAAGCACCGCCTGGGGTATAAGGTCATGACGGACTTGTTTGACGACGGCAGTTCCATTGAGGTCGGCTTGGGATATGCCGACCTAAATCTGAATACCTTCCTCAATTCCATCAACAACGCGGAAATGGTGGGGCTGGATGGTAGAGACTTGTTCAGTGCGGAGGAACTGGAGTTCATGGAAAAATATGCACTCTATTTGATGAATGCTAGTACGCCGACTTGGGGCGACTGGCAGCAGGGACACGCGTATACCCATGCCAGCAACTACGCTGCCAAGTGGACAACGCTCAATGAACTGACGCAAAATCCCTATTTGATGTGGGCAACGTCCGGCGGAAAAGAAGGCGAAAAACCGGAATATACCTCCATTGCTTATGACATCGGGCAAAAAGCGGTGCTGCGGACGGATTGGGGAACTTCGGAAGCGGTTGCTATGCAAATCAATGCAGACGGCGGCGTGAAATCTCATGGACAAAATGACGACCTTGGACTGAATTTTTATGCCTATGGACAGCATTTTCTGGTGGACCCGCTCTATCATAACTATACGTCAACAGACCCAATGAACCTGTTTTTGAATTCCACCCGTGCGCACAACACTATTGAAATCAACGGCGTTAGCCAAAAAGGAGGATTGGGCAGCAGCGGTAGCGATCCTGCAGGCAACAAAATTGTCAATCTGACAGGCGGACAACAGGGCAGTCTGCACCCCGAAAACCGGGAATTTAACACCATGTATAATTTCCTGCGGGCGGAAACCGTAAACTATAAAAACAATTCCGCAGTCGGTGGAAATTTTACCCATTACCGCGACATCCTGTTTTTGAAACCGGACTTTGCAATCGTCACGGATTATTTGGAGCCGGACAACGACAATGTCAATACTTACAGTCAGAACTGGCATTTCTTGCCTGATGCGGGATTGACCATAGATACAGCGACAAACACAGTGACGACGCATTTCGAAAGCGCAAACCTGATACTGGCGCCCGTCAATCAGGAACACGCATTTGACAAAGCGCAATTATCGGATGGCTGGTATGCGCTCAAAGCCGGAACAGAGGTAGACGCCAAGTATGTCACCTATGAGAAAACGCTTTCCGGTCCAACAACCTTTAACACAGTGCTCTATCCTGTCAAACCGGGACAACGTAAAACGGTCACAACACAGAATCTGACGTTAGATGTGCCGGAAGAAACGGCAAACGCATTTCAGATGGTTGTAACGAATCAGGATACCGGCAGCACGGAAAACTATACCTATTATGCCAACCGCGGTGAAAACGTACAGCGCACGGTGGGCAATTACACGACGGACGCA
>CBCTHD010000160.1:0-5840 GCA_965146615.1 uncultured Clostridia bacterium | reverse complement strand
GTGGATGTTTTTATCGGCAACCATTGCTGGAACAATGATACAAAGGGACGTGCTGAAAGGCTTGCACGTGGAGAAAAGGATGCGTTCATTGACAGCGCGGAATGGGGAAAGTTTTTGAATTTCTGTAAAAAGCGCTGCGAAGCGTTAGAATAATTTTCTTTCGAAAAAGCAGGATTATAAATCTGCGGAATATCTCGATACAGAAAAGCACGTCTACCGCTCCATTTTATTCCTCTCCATTTTGTCGTAACCATACGTGATAGCGTTGTCTTTGTAAGTTATGACCCGAGATATAGTCATAATATATCAGGTCGGATATTTTGATATCCGACCTGATAAAATATATTAACCTAAATCTTTAGATTTATTAATGATTTTTATGGACCAAACTTGTTTGTAAATTCTCCAGTTTACCGTTTCAATCATGGCACTGATTTATGGTGAACTTAATGTATTTGCAGCACCTCAATAATTCGTCCATCCGATTTCTTAATTACTGCCGCAAATTCTCTGCCATCACCGCTATATCTTTCTTTGGGCATACAGATACAAAAGTAATATTCCGTCGGATCCGCTATTTTTTCTGTCATAATTTCTAATATCGGTTTAATATATTCGCCCTCATCTGGAATAAATATTTTCATTTCATCCAGATATTCTTGTATAAATATGTCCTGAAAAATTGCCTCTCCATATTTTAATGCTGCTTCTTCTGACAAAGCAAAATCAAACTCGTCTGGGGTGGCTGGCGGCGTTTCTAGTAAAATCTTTCCTTCTTCAGAATCCCAGTCTACATTTATTCCAAATATTTCGCAAAATGAACGCAGGTTCACATAAGAGTAACCTTGAATTGTCACCATTGACACAAACCATGGCATATCACTATCATTGATATTAATGATAAATCTCTCATCCAAAGCCGTAATAGTTTTAATTTCTCTTGCAATACTGATTCCACAAAATAACAATACACTTATTCCTATTGTCATTACACTTATTATAAATTTTTTCATTTATATGGATCTCCTTTCTTCTATCGGTACTGAAACTGATATCATCGTATTCTTAATCAATATTGCACGTCCCAATATACTACGCCCTTCTATCTAGAGGAATATGACTCTAGTTCAAAGCCAGAATCTCTCCTTGCAACTCGTCGTTATGCGGATGTTGGCACAGCTGTCAATTGTCCGTCTCGCATTTCCCAAAAATACTTTTTCATTTAAGTTTAATTTTTGTCGAATTATATATTATTTTTAGATATTTTGTTTATATATCTAGAGACACGTACAAATCAGTAAAGCAGATTTATGATTTCGTTAGCGGAAACAGGGCGGCAAAGCCGCCCTGCTTGTCGGTATTTTGGTCGTCTGCGGCTCCAGCATCAGCGGCCACGATTACTGCACGTCCAGCAGCTCCTTACAGCTTATGACGACTATTGAGTTATAAAATCCGGCGGAGCTACACATTTCCACATCGAATCCAAGATTTTCCGCCATAAACCGGATCGGCACCATGGTGCGTCCGTTTTCCTCATACGGCGCAACATCCATGTTTTTTTCCTCCCCGTCTACCATTATGATATTGCTTCCTAACTGCATTTGCACCTCATGCTCCCACAGCCGAATCGTCACCGTTTCCGTCTCTGCCTCCCAATCCACGGTTCCCCCTATTTTTTCCACCAAATTGCGGATGGGGATATTTGTCCGGTTATTTCTCGCACCCGGTATCGTCCCGCGCCCCGGATCAATTTCGCACAATTCATTGTTGAAGTACATCAGCGGACTCCTTATCGACAAACTAATGGCATAGTAGCGTCCTTGCAGCGGCTGCGGATATTCCGTGCTGACAATTTGCGGCTCCGGTCCCCATTGAATAATGGTTCCATCCTCCTGCAGCGCTATAATCTTGTCTTCGTATGCGTCAATATCTATCACATTCTCCAGTCCGCGAATCTGATGCCATTCCGTGGTCACCGGATACCCTGTCCACACTTCTCCCGGCCCTTTGATATGGAACTCCGTTTTTCCGCCTATGTTCTCGCTTTCCCACACGGTTCCGTCCGCTTTCAATGCCACCAGGTGCGATGTATAGCCAAGAGACTTATAAGAATCCCTGTCCCGAATATTGTAAATCACGATTTCTCCTGAATCTACATCAATGACATCTGAAATCGGATTTGCCAGCACACTAGGTTGTTTATTCCAGTAGTTACTTATATACATTTGCCCGTCTTCCAAAATCCCTACCAGCCGTTCCTGCCCGGATTCCAGTCTCCGAAATGTCAGCTCCGGCTGATACGGTTCGAGTTCAAGCGTTAAATCCTCCACATCCCAGACGATATCGCCGACTGTCTGTTCAATCGCGGATTGTATAATACGCCATGCCTTGCCGTCCGCGTCTATGAATCCAATTTCTCCGGAGAACTTGGCGAAAAGCCCAATGGGATTCTGTGCGCCCGGTATTTGGACCGGCTCAAGTATATAACAACATTCACCCGGTCCCCCATACTTACCTCCCAAATACCGGCTATTGTGCAGTCTTCCCCACACCCATACGCTGCCGTCCTCCTTGACAAACAGCGTCGCCGTGTCGCCTGCGCAAATATCCTTCACGTTTTCCATTTGGCATACTCGCATCACACCCTCTAATTTTTCAACGTACGCCTGCATATACGCTATATAGCTGATCGCCACGCCGTTTCCGTCCAGATAAGTCAAATTCTCATCAGCGTATGCACTGATTTTCTTGATATTGACGCACTGCTCTATTTGCGTCATTTTCACTTCTTCCCGCTCCATGCCCATCAACAACTGTTCGCGCAGCATACCCAACATTTGTGCGTCCGGCTCCAGCGGCAGCTTCCACACCGTTCCGTCGTCCTTCAGCCCGAATCCACCGTCGATTTGAATGAATTTTGCCTCCTGCGCGGCCGCGCACACCCACGGCATATGTGCCAGCGCTAATAGCATACACAACAGCGCTTTCCACTGTTTTTTCATTTCCTCCACTTCCTTTCCGGAGCCGGTTACGGCTCCACCTCAAAGCTAAGCTCATACGGCATGGTCGTCATGCCGCAGCCCGCTATATAATAGGTTACGTCGCTGTCGGCGGGAATAGTATCATCAATGACATAATACACCCCGTCCTTATCGTCTACTCCATTGATATACCCTCCGCCAAGCGCCTCAAAATCATATTTTGCCAAAACGCCGGTAAATACATGGTCAATTTTATTATTGGTATCTACACGCCAAACGGCGATGTGTAAGCCGCCCCACTCCATACTTTGATACGAGCTGTTGGTCAGCGGCGTGTACTTTATTTTTGCAACGACATTCTTCCCCTCCAAATTGCGAATTCTGTGAAAATACAGCTTATATACCACGCCAAAGTTCGGATTATACGACAGCATGTCTACTTTTGTCTGAGGATCCAGCGTCCCCGTCTCATACTGACTCAATGACATCATATTCCTCTCGTTCTCCCCGACCTGTAGCTCCATCGTGCTGTCCACATAGCGGGACAGCAAGAACTGGTCGCCCATGACCGCGGGCGCGCCATGTCCGCCCAGCACAATATCATAGGGATGCCCTTCCGAAACAAGGGTTTCTTCTTCCCCATCCGAAACGGCGCATTTCATCATCGCGCCGTTTCCGGAGCCGCGGATGGCAGTATAATCCTTTTCCGCTTCTTCGCTGTTCTCCAGCTCGCTGTGGGGAATCATAGTGATTGGCCCTTCTTCGGAAAACGCACCTTCACTGGAAAACGCATAGGTGGTGCAAATCAAATCCTGCCCTGTATATTCCACTGTATTGCCACTGTCATCTGTATGCGTTACGCCAATGCGGATTACACCGTTCGTGCCGGAATCAAACGTATCCGGAATCGTATAGACGCACAGCCACACCGCTTCTCCCGGATCAAGTTTTTCCGCCGGCTTCTCCGACGTAAATTCCCCTGTCTCAATCGTCATGATGGTATCGTTCGCCCAGCCGCCGACATCATTATCACCGGTTTCATTGGGACTTCCATTTGCCCAAAGATACGTATAAACGGCGTTCGCTGCATTTGGTGCGTCCGGTCCCAACCAGGTATAGTTCCGGGAGTACAGGGTGACATCCAACTCTTCCGATCCGTTATTCCACAGCAGGACGCCAAATTTCAGCGTTTACTCTGTCTCGTTCAAATGGTGCCAATAGATATTTGCCATACCGTTCACAGGTGCGCGGCACAAATAGAGTTTGTTCTCATTGGTATATAGCCCTCCTTTGTTGGGCTGGTCAGGATTACCAGTAGCGCCAGGCAATACAATCCGCTCCGGTCCGGAGGAAATGAAAAAGTTTTTTTTGTCCTGCGCCGCATCGCCGCCGGAAGAAACCCCACTTGCATCACTCGGCGTGAACATCGGTGCGTCCAACAGCTTGATGGTGACCTTGTAATCAATCTCTACGGATTCTTTTTCCGGTTTCTCATCTATGCCAACTATCAGATAATACTTCCGATAATCGGGATTGTCCGGGATTCTCATATACCGCATGCACGCTCCATCATCGGTCACTCCGGAGAACAACGCGCCGTCGGGGTCTGCGGTTGAATATTCATCGACAATGGTTGTTTCTCTGCCATATACATTCACGCATTTAATGCCGAGTGGATGCAGCGTTACATTTTGCGGCACTGCGGACTTGCTTTTAAAGGATATTGCTACCACCTTGCCCGCCATTCTGTCGCTGTTAATATAATGATACACATATGCAAATTTATCATCAACCCCGGCAATGCATTCTCCCGAAACTATGCCGGAATTGACCTCCACCATCGACGACGCCGGATCGTTTCGCATTTCCTTGATTTGCATAGGCTTGTGCATCTCGTCCGTACGGGTAATCTCCGTGCGGAAAGTGAACGGCGCTGTCGTGCCGCCATCGTTATACAGTTTTATATAATAATCGTTTCCTTCTTCAAAATAGGCAGCCATGTGGCACCCATTATCGGCCACAAAGTAATCAGAAGCAAGCAGCTCCGCACTTAACGACGGTCCCGCAAACACCTCGCCCTGCACGCCGGGTTCGCTGCCGTAAAACGCATAATATCCCGTTCCTTCTGCCCTAAAATGGAAATATCGTTCCGACCACGTTTGTCCGTCAATATTGAATTCGGTATCCGGCTCCAAATTATATGGGGACGCAAAACTTTTACCGGATTGCTGGCTATATGTACCGGAATTGAAGTCTGCAAACGGCAGCGTTTCCTCTTCTCTTTGCAGCTGTACGAAAATGGGCACGCTGCTTATGCCGGCGACCGTTTCATCCACTTTGATCGACATTTGAATGACGGCTTCCTTTGTTGCACCGGCGGGTATTTCCACCGGATTACTATCTTTAAAGGCTCTATACGTCACTCCCGCGGCTGTTGCCGATGTTGCCTGCCCATATCCATACCGTATATTTACCCGCTCCGTACTGTTGCTCCAGGCATTTGTTAAGGTGATTCGTATTGTGACATCTCCGCCACTCACAGGCGGCACCGCATCTTCATATTGTTCTCCGTTATAGGCTATTGTTATGTTATACCCATCGTCATAGCACAAAGGAGCATCCGCATACAAAGCAATGCTATCTTGATTGGGATAGCTCAAATCGTCTATGACGATTTGAGGATCGAACGGCAGTATCTTTTGCGTGGACAAGGAATCCGACATATCCAGCGCCAGCGGTGCGGTACCATCAAAATTCAGCACGTATTGACTGGAAGCCGGTCTGTTATAGGAGGAATAGATGCTGTTTCCGTCCAGAATAAAGAGTCTCGCCTGATAATCTTCATACTCCAGCGGCAGC
>CBCTHD010000159.1:0-5877 GCA_965146615.1 uncultured Clostridia bacterium | reverse complement strand
GTTTCGGATTTCAATAATCTGTTTGGGATCGAGACCCACCGTAGGCTCGTCCAAAATCAATACTTCTGGATTTCCAATCAGTGCCTGCGCCAGCCCGACACGCTGTTTATAACCTTTGGACAAGTTTTTAATCATTCTGCCCTTTACGTGTGTTAGACCTACCAGCGCCAAAATATCTTTCAAATGATCCTGACGGCTAATTTTCACTTTTTTCAGTTCATAGACAAAATTCAGATATTCTGTCACTGTCATGTCCATATACAACGGCGGGTTCTCCGGCAAATACCCAATGCGTCTTTTCACTTCATCTGGGTCGTCGAGAATGTTATATCCACAGACTTTCACGCTGCCGGACGTGCTGGAAATATACCCTGTCAATATGTTCATTGTCGTGGTTTTACCTGCGCCGTTTGGTCCCAAAAATCCTAGAATTTCGCCGCGTTTTACTTGAAAGCTAATATTATTGACTGCCACTTTGCTGCCATAACGTTTGACCAAATTTTTAATTTCCACCACAACATGCGGCGGTGTTTTTTCTTCTACCGGCGCCTTTTCCGTACTGGCTTCTGATAGTTCCTGCACTGCTTCTGTATCTGCGGGCGTCACAGTCTCCGCAGATTCCGACGCATCCTGCAGGATTTCTTTCCGGTCTTTTTCTTCCATGCCGATCCCTCCTGTTATTATACAATACCTTATCATTGTATAGATATTTCATGAACGAACTATGAACCATTTGTGAATATTTATGACACGGCAATCAGGCCGCAAATATTTTTGCAGCCTGCCGTTATTTATTCTTCCGTTCTCAGCCTGATATGCAATTCCTCCAACTGCGCTTCATCTACCTGCGCGGGCGCATTTGTCATCAATTCCGATGCGTTTTGTACCTTGGGGAATGCAATGACGTCGCGAATGGACTCGCAGCCCGTCAGAATCATAACCAGGCGGTCCAGTCCATAGGCCATTCCACCATGCGGCGGCGTGCCATATTGAAAGGCTTCTAACAGATACCCAAACCGCTCCCATGCGGATTCTTTGGTGAAGCCCAGCACCTGAAACATTTTTTCTTGCAGCTCGCTGTTGTAGATTCGAATACTGCCGCCGCCTGCTTCCATGCCGTTTATGACTATATCATATGCTTTTGCACGCACTTTTTGCGGCGCAGTGTCCAGCAATGCCAAATCCTCGTCCATCGGCGATGTAAACGGATGGTGCTTTGCCACGTAGCGCTGTTCTTCTTCGCTGTATTCAAGCAATGGAAATTCCGTTACCCACAACAAATCAACTCTATTTTTATCAATTAAATCAAACTTTTTTGCCAACTCCAGACGCAGATTGCCCAGTGCCTCAAAGACTACCTCGTCTTTATCGGAAACAATAAAGACAGCGTCGCCGGTTTCCACCTGCAACGTATCGAAAATCGACTGTAGTTCCTCTTCTGACAGGAATTTTGCAATTGGTGATTTCACACCATCTTCTTTGACCGTAATCCAAGCGAGTCCTTTCGCTTTAAAGAGCTTCACAACTTCGCCCAGTGCGTCAATTTCTTTGCGGGACAGCTTGTCCGCCATACCCTTGCCATTTATTGCGCGCACACTGCCTCCTGCTGCGATATTGTCTGCAAACACCTTGAATCCGCTGTTTTTCACACATTCTGTAATATCCTGTAATTCCAATCCAAAGCGCGTGTCCGGCTTGTCGCTCCCATAACGTTCCATCGCTTCCTTGTAGCACATGCGCGGCAGCGGCAAGGTCAGTTCAATGCCCAGCATCTCCCGAAACATTCTCTGTAAAAACAGTTCATTGACATCAATCACATCATCGATGTCTACGAAGGACATTTCTAAGTCAATCTGTGTGAATTCCGGCTGACGTTCCGCACGTAAATCTTCGTCACGGAAGCACCGAACAATTTGAAAATATCTATCAAAGCCCGCCAGCATCAAAAGCTGCTTATACTGCTGCGGTGATTGCGGCAGCGCATAAAATGCACCCGGGTGAACACGACTGGGAACCAGATAGTCCCGCGCGCCTTCCGGCGTACTTTTGGTTAGCATAGGAGTTTCAATTTCCAGAAATCCAAATTCATCATAAAAATCACGCGCTAATTTTGTCAGCTGATGACGCACTATGATATTGTGCTGCAGCGCCGGCCGCCGCAGGTCTAAATACCGATATTTTAAGCGGATTTCATCGCCTGCATTGCCGTCCAGCTGCAGCGGGAGCGCCTTGGATGCGTTCAATATCCGCAGTTTCTCCGCCACCAGTTCAATGGTTCCGGTCTTCATCGCCGGATTCACACCACCCTCACCGCGTGCGCGCACGGTTCCCGTCACAGCCACCACATATTCCGAATGGACGCCCTTCGCTTTTTTCAGCAATTCTTCATCATTCTGCTCTACAACCACTTGCAGCAATCCGCTCCGATCGCGAACATCTATGAACACCAATTGTCCAATATCGCGGACTTTGGCTGCCCAGCCCATCACTGTCACGGACCAGCCTATCAATTCCTCTGTAATTTCGGTACAGAGTGCTGTCCGTCTCATTCCTTCCATCGTTTCCATTTATTTTGTTCCTCCCGTATTGGTTTCTTGTGCAATTTGCCGCAGCTGCTGAGCCACTTCGTCCAGCCGAACCGGAAATTCTTGACCGTCCGCCATGCGACGCAGCGACGCCTGGCCGCTATCTAGCTCATCATCCCCCAGCACTATAGTAAATTCTGCGGAGAGCTTGTCTGCATATTTCATCTGTGCCTTTAGACTTCGCCCCATATAGTCGCGCTGACAGGATATTCCTTCGCCACGCAGCTGGTATACCAATTTAGCCGCAAACTGGTTCGCACGCTCTCCCAGATATGCCACAAAAAGCTGTGGACGCTGCGGCTTCGGCAAAAACGCTTCTTCCGCTTCTATACACATCAGCAGACGTTCCAGTCCCGCGGCAAAACCGATTGCCGGCGTGGGTTTCCCACCAAGCTGCTCCACCAGCCCGTCATAGCGTCCTCCGCCGCAAATGGTACTCTGCGCCCCCAGATGTTCCGATTTAATTTCAAACACTGTTTTGGTATAATAATCCAATCCACGAACGACTTTGTCGTTTAATACAAAGTCAATTCCCATTTCCCGCAATGTTTCCTGCAATGCTTGAAAATGTTCGCGGCATTCCTCACACAGGAAGTCCCGCAATACCGGCGCATCTTCCACCAGTTTTTGGCACTCCGGCGACTTGCAATCCAACACGCGCATGGGATTACGTTCCAACCGTTCCTGACAAGTATGGCAAAGCATCTCTTTACGTTCGCGCAAAAATTCTTTTAGTGTTTCGTTATATCTATTCCGACAAGTCGGACAGCCAATACTGTTCAGATGTACGCTATAGTGCTTTAAACCCACCGCTCGAATCAGGGATACCGCAAGCGAAATAACCTCCGCATCCATTTTGGGGTCGCTGCTGCCGAACACTTCCGTCCCGAATTGGTGAAATTCCCGATAGCGCCCAGCCTGTGGATTTTCATTGCGGTAGCATGTACTCAAATAAAACAGTTTCAGCGGCAGTACACCCGTCAGCAAAGAATGCTCCAGTACACTGCGCACCACGCCTGCTGTTCCTTCGGGACGCAGCGCCATATAACGTCCGCCTTTATCTTCAAATGTATACATTTCTTTTTGCACTACGTCAGTGGTATCGCCAACGCCACGTGCAAATAAATCGGTATATTCAAATACCGGTATACGGATTTCTTCAAATCCAAACCGTCCACATATTTGCCGGACTGTGTCTTCCATGTGATACCATTTGAACATCTCTTCCGGCAAAATGTCATGTGTTCCTTTAATTGCTCTTATTTTTTCCAAATGTAGTTGCCCCTTTGTTTTATAGGATAGAATTTAGATACTTACAACTTTTCGCAATGCTCTCCCATGGGTCAATCGCGAAGCCTTCCTGTTCCACAATGACCCATTTCAAATTTGTCAATGTTTTCGTAAGTTTCGCAAAAGGAATCAGTCCATCGCCCACTTCTGTGTCCGATTCGCCATCTTTTGCCACTTCCTTTGCATGAAGCAATACACAGCGGTCCTTATATTGCCCAATATATTCCAGCACATTCTCGCCGCCTTTGTAAACCCAGTGCGTGTCAAATTCCGCTGTTACATAGTTCGGGTCGCACTGTTCCAGCAACAAATCCATAATATACTGCCCGTCAAACTTTTTGAATTCCTGCGCATGGTTATGATAACCGAACAAAATACCTTCCTGGCGGAATCGTTCTCCAATCGCGTTCATCTCTTTAGCAAATGAGATCCATTCCTCCTTTGTTTCTCCGCCATACCATGGGCATACTACGCTGCACGCTCCGATTTGTTTGGCATAAGCGACTTCGCCTTCCAAATCCTCTTTCAGTCTATCATAGGAAACATGCGAGCCGGCTGTCTCAAGCCCAAGCTGATCCAGCTTCGCTTTCATTTCATTTGCCGGAATGTCGCCATATCCCGCAAATTCCACGCCGTCATATCCCGCTTTTTTTACTTGCTCCAGTGCATCAAAAAAATTTTCTCTTATTTTTTCCCGAATAGAGTATAACTGTAATGCAACTTTCATGTCCACACACTCCTTTATTGTTCAATCAATACTTTCATTTCATTTTCCATCTGACGCAAACGCGCTTCCGCCACTTCCACATTTTCCGCCTTGGTCCCAAAATAGAACTTAATTTTCGGCTCTGTACCTGACGGGCGCATGGCAACCCAAGTATCCTGCTGCAAATCAAAGACCAGTACATTAGATTTCGGCAGCCCTGTTTCCGATACTGTTCCTGTCATGAGGTCTTTTACTGTATTATTGTCGTAATCTGCAACCTTGATGACCTCCAGACCAGCGACCTGTTTTGGCGGGTTTTCTCGGATCTCTGCCATAATCTGCGAAATTTTTTCCAGACCGTCCGCGCCTTCCAACGTCACCGACAGCAGCCTTTCCCGGTACGTACCATATTTCTGATAGAGCTCGCACAGCCCTTGATACAGCGACATGCCGCGCATTTTATACCATGCCGCCATTTCTGCAATCAGCATACTGGCAACCACAGCATCTTTATCCCGTGCATGTGTACCCGCCAAATATCCATAGCTTTCTTCAAATCCAAAGACATAAGTATGCTCTCCAGTCCGTTCAAATTCTTTAATCTTTTCTCCGATAAACTTAAAGCCCGTCAGCACATTCATCACTTCAACGCCGTAATCCTTACAAATCGCATCTGCCATACGGCTGGTCACAATGGTTTTAATCACAACACCGTTTTCCGGCAGCGTATGATTCAGCTTTTTACCGGCTAGTACATAATTGACCAGCAGTGCTCCAACCATATTACCGGTCAGCGGCAAATATTCCCCATTGTCATCGCGTACCGCTACGCCTACGCGGTCACAGTCGGGGTCTGTCCCAATCAGCATATCAATATTTTTTTCTTTTGCCAGCGCAATCGCCATTTCCAGCGCGCTTCTATTTTCCGGATTAGGGGAATCCACCGTCGGGAAGTTTCCATCCGGTTCCACCTGTTCCTTCACCAATTCCACATGCTTCACACCAATACGATCCAATACTTTGCGCACCGGTATATTACCGCTGCCATGGATGGGCGTATAGACCATTTGGAAATCTTTCATGACTTGCATCACTTCGGGATTGACCTGTTGTTTTACCACTTCATCTAAAAATGCGTCGTCCAGTTCATCTCCAAACAACTTCACTTTGCCGGAAGCGATCGCTTCCTCTAAGTCACATAGTTTTACGTCGCTAAAAATATCGGTTTTTTCAATATATTGCAGCACTGTATCCGCTTCCGCCAGCGGCAACTGTCCGCCGTCCTTGCCATACACC
>CBCTHD010000158.1:0-5943 GCA_965146615.1 uncultured Clostridia bacterium | reverse complement strand
TGGGGATTAATGCGGTGAGCGCTGAAACACAGGCAGGATTGGTTATATCCAGTAGTTATTCAGATGAAGTAAAAGATGAATTGCTTGGCGCCATGGCAATTCCTGACAGCGTAATAGACCAAGTAATTAAAGATTATCAGCGGCGTAGCAGATAAAGGGGTGAGAGTATGGGACATTTTTTGGATAGGGTGGAACGCGGAACAGTACCGGATCAATTAACAGAAAACCCCAAAGAACGCAATGTGCGAACTATGCAAGACATCATGGCGGATAACAAACGCGAAGGTGTTAAAATGCCATCTGTATATGGCGAGATTGTGAAGCAAGGAGAAAAAAAGGATTCTGCAAAAAAAGCACAAATAAATAAATCTACTGGTGCGGCAAAAACAACATCGTCGGGGAATACGCCCCTGTTTCCCAATACGACGATAGGTGAGGTTCCCGCTAACATAAAATTAAAATCCGCCGCCCAAAAGGTGGTAGTGGACGAAAATCCGTTTGTACAAAAATTTTTAGAAAAATTACCCGGAGCACTGAAACCGCTTGATTTGCGTAGCGACACACAAAAGACATTTGATATGCTATCCCAAATGAAAAAATGGGAAACGGCAAAAAAAGATTTGGTGCTGGATGACGGAACGAATTTGGGAAAAATCTCTACAGATGACGCAACTAAGATTGCCAATAACCCTAAACTTGGTGCACTCACAAGCGATAGTAATAAGAATGTGAGCCGATATATTTGGGACAAAACCGCAGAGGAACAGCAACAAAAACAGCTCCGTGCCGTACAAGAAAAGCAAAAAGAAGTGGCGGATAAGAAAAAGGAGCTTGTTCCGTACAGTCGGGTGAATCAGACCGTGACCATTCCCATTACGGACAATAAATCTATTACAATTCGTTATGGCGACGCGGCGGTGATAGACGACTACATAGACAACAACGGATATAACGGAATCACAACAGAGAAGAAGGCTGCGCAGTTTTGGGATGAATTAAATGTACTGATTGAAAGTTTGGGACTGAACGACGAGGAAAAGCAGCAGGCAGAATCTTACGCCGGAATACGGTTGCTTTCAAAAGCTAGTACGAGTGACGGGAAAAAAACTTGGTGGAAGGAGCTTATAACGCCTGCTGTAAAGGGCTTGCAGGGAATCCAAGATTCTGTGCATGGCGCGAATGAGTTTGCATTTGACCGTGAACTGGGGACAAACAAAGAGTATGCAGCAAAAAAAGCAGAGGAAATGAACTTTTATGAGGAAAATCCCGACCGGTTAGGACTTGACTTGTATAACAGCGACATCTCCGGATATCAAAGCAATTATTTGAGAGATGTCCAGAATGAAAGTTTATTTGGCTGGACAAATGATGTAACACCACTAACAAAGGTAATATCGGAATATGGTATGCGTTCGGCTGGGCAAATGGTAGGCGCGATGGGCATGGCAACCTTAACAGGAATCCCACAGGCTATGTCCGCTGCTACAGCAGCGGTAAGCGCTACTCCTGCCGCCGCAGCAATTGCAGGTTCCAAAATCGGGAAAGTGGCAACGAATGTGTTATCCAAAACACCGGCAATTCCGCAAATTGCCAAAAAAGGAGCGCTCGGTACACTTGTGAACAGAGGTATCGGCGCAGTAAATAAGCTATCTTTGGGCGGTGCGTTGAAATTCTTAAATCCGTTGGATAACCCGACAACAGCAATTATGGGCGTGAATGCGTATCAGGATAAGTATGACGATTTACTCCGCATGGGATATGATGAAGAAACTGCAAACAAAAACGCTTTATTTACCGGATATGTAAATACCGTTACCGAAAAAATGGGGTATGGCGGAAATCCGGAGAATTTTTTCAAAGTTGGGAATGGCGTTGTTTCGTCAGCTATGTCGCCGTCAAAACTGAAAAACGCAGGGAACATATTGAAGAATTATCTAAAAGCAAATATTTCAGAGGGAATTGAAGAAATATATGCAACCGTTTTTGAACGTTTGGGGGATAAGCTGACCGGCGTTGGGTATATTGATGAAAACGGAAAATTTCAGCAGAGATCTGTATTCGGTGATGAAGGTGTTTTGGACCCAAAAGCGATAGGAGAGAGCTTTGCTGGCGGATTCATCGGCGGCGCGGTCATGGGCAGTGTTGGGGTGATTAGTGACATTGCCAATATGGACACGAAAACGATTAAAAGCAATTATGCTGAAATCCAAAAAGCCACAAATTCCGCGAAACAAGAAATGCAAGTCATTTTGCAAAAAGCGGGAATCGATGACATTGCCATTCCTGCCGCACCGGATTTCAAAAAAACCACTGTAGGGGAAGTCAACGACTATTACGAAGCGATGGTAGATTGCTATAAAAAGATTTTATCTGACGAACGTGTGATAGAGCATGACAGCGCTATAGGGAATGAGACGGCGCAGACGGTTGACAATACGGCGCAGCAGCAGTATAATAATAGTAGTGAAAGGTCTACGACTGGAGGGATAATAAATGGAGAACAAACCGATGTACGAAGAAGTGACCTTGGAGGATATAGAGGAATATCGCCGGACGGGCAAATTCAGCAAGAAGGTGCGCAGAGGGGACGAGTTTTTGACCAAGGCGGGAATTATGCGGGGCAGAACGAACCAGGAAATTTTGGACAACATCAATTTTTAAGTGAACGGACAGTAAATGCTTTGCGGAATAATGAAATTGAACCGGTTCCCATGCGCCATGTAGGAAGCGGGGAAGAATTTCACACGGCGATTTCGCAGGCAAAGCAAACGAATCCGTACGGCGCGTATGTGACGGCATATGACGCGGCGGACTATGGAAACATGAAAACATTCCTATCGGATAATGGAAAGACGGGAATTGCCGTCAAGCCGGACGGTGACATTGTGTCCGTTTTTAATGCGCCGGATAGCGGACACAAAAGAGCAACCGATACAATGATTCCGTTTGCCATTGAAAACGGCGGAAACAAACTGGATAATTATGACGGTAAATTATCAGAACTTTATGAAAAATTCGGTTTTGAACCAGTGGCGAAGGTAAAATTTGACCCGCAGTATGCGCCGGCAGACTGGAACTACGAACGTGACGGACAGCCGGACATCATTTTTTGGAGACATAACGGAGATAGCGCAGATGTGGTAGCAGAGAATATTGGTAATTATCCGATACATGACTTGTCCCAAGTCCCCTATTTTGATTCCTACGATGAAGCCGCGGCATATCGGGACAGCCTAATAGAACAGTCTAATAACATAGCAGATTCGGCGGATACCGGGTCTGCTTCTTTTATGGGCGGGAATACTACAACCACTGAAACTGTTGCACCGAATTTTCAAAACACCGAAACTGTCAATACAGATTTAGAAAATAGCGAACGACTGGAAACACAGACGTTGGACCGGGCGGTACGAGCACAGGAAGAAGCCGCACGTACAGCACAGGAAGTCCAGGAGACAATAAGAAGGGTAGAGGAAATTGGAAAAGCAATTGGCAGGAAAGTTGAATGGTATAACGACCAAAGCGACCCAGTCCATGCAAAGCAAAATGGATACTATAAAGACGGAGTCGTTCACATTAACGAAAACGCCCAGAATCCCTACATGACAGTGTTAGGTCATGAAAGTTTTCATTCATTGAATGCAAAAGATAGAGCGGCAATCATTAACTTTGTGAAAGAAAATACCAATACGGACAGTGCAGATTTCCAGCGGTACCGCGACGAACGGCGGCGGGCGTATACAGAGGAATACCAGAAACGGAACCGATTATTTTCGGACTGGGATTTCTGGGAGGAATACGCGGCGGACAACATGGAGAACTTTTTCCAAGACGAGACGTTTATCAATCAATTGGCACGGCAGAATAAAACGGTGGCACAAAGATTGTGGAATAGTTTGCGTGACCTATGGGAAAGAATCAAAGGTGTATTTTCACCAAAACATTATTCTGTAGGTATGAATGAAGCAGGGCAATCCTCCGGCATGACGGACGCACAGTTCCGGCAGATAGAGCGCATGTTCCAGAAGGCGTTGGGAAACGAAATGGATATTGGGACAGATGGGAAATCATCTATTATAAAACGGAATGGGGAGTATATTGTCAATGTAGACAGAGATATTTTCCATGGTGCTCCAAAGAAGGATTATCCCAAGATTTTAAAACAGTGGTTAGATAAAAATTTTGACGGTGTGGAAATTGCTTCTTTAGTTGATGACGATATATTGACGTTAAGTAAAAGAGGTAATAAAGAGTTAACGTATGGAAAAGATACTCAAATACTACCTAGGGAAAAGAAAACCGTAAAAAATCAACTGTCTGCACATATTGATGAAGTTGCGAGAGTAGCACAGACACATCATATCGCACCGGATAAACAGCTTGAATCCGGGCAATTAAAGCATGGAACATTTGCAGAAAATGGGTGGAAATATAAAGATTTCCTGTTCCAAATTAAAAATAAAACGTATGTTGGGCGTTTAAATGTTGCGCTAAATAAGAATGGTAAATATACTTATGACATTACAAATATTGATGAAGTAACAAATAAAAAAGAGCACTTGTATAACGAATCGTCCGCTAAAAGCGAACGTCGCATCGGTACAAGTACTCTTTCTGATATAAACACTATATCACAGAATCGAGATTCTGTCAATAGTAGTATATCCGAAAATAATCAAAATGATACAGAAAAATCGTCTGTAAAGCGTTCCAAGTTCTACGACAGTACCCAAAATACGGATAATCTGACAGCGGAAACAAAGGAAGCGATTGCCCAGCAGGCGGAGGAATTTGAATATGAAGGAATTACCAATAAAGAGACGATACAAAAAGCGTTGAATGAGTTTCAGAACGACCCGCTTAAAACTGCATCACAATTCCTGACAATATCGCCAAAACAAGCGGGTGCAGTCGATGTAGCGACGGGATTTGTGTTGTTGCAAAAATACCAGGAAATGGGAGATTTTAATTCCGCTGTTGAAGCTGCAAAAAAGCTGCGGGAAATCGGCACACAAAAAGGGCAGGAGGTGCAAGCGTTTTCTATTTTGAATCACCTGACGCCGGAGGGAATGCTATACTATGCACAAAGCGAACTCGACAGTGCGCTGGAGATTATCGGTGAAAAGAAGGGAAAAGAATGGCTGGACAAGAATCGGGATAAATTCAAATTGACCGATGATGAAGCGAAGTTCATTGTAGATTCCATGAAACGCGTACCGAATATTAAAGATGAGCGGCAGCGCAAAGTCATTATCGGCGAAGTGCAAAAGCTGGTTCAAGAGAAACTGCCGAAAAAAATATCGGATACTATTGCAGATGACTTGCGGGCATGGCAGCGTGTTTCTATGCTGCTCAATCCCAAAACGATTATAACGCGAAATGCTTTTTCCAATGTGGTTGCAGCGATTCCGCATTTAACGAGCGAAGCGATAGGGAGCGGGCTGGATAAAGTGGTATCCAAAGCAACCGGAATGCGTTCTACACCATTACCCAATTTAAAGAATCTAGCGAAAGGCTTTGTGAAAGGTGGATACGACAGCTTTGACGATTTTCGACGCGGTATTAATACACGGGACATTCAGGACGACCGATTCAATATTGGTTCTAGTCAGGCATTCCGCGGAAAAAATCCAATGTCAAAAGCTATGCGGTTTCTTGATCGCGTTACCTCTTTTCTGTTGGATTTTGGTGACCGTCCATTTTATGAATCCTATTTTTTGGACAGTATCAACGGGCAAATGAAAGCCAACAAAGTAGACAAACCGACCGCCGACATGATAGATATTGCCACGCAGTCGGCATTGGAAAAAACATGGCAGGACAACAATAAAATTACAGATTCTGTAAAATGGCTTAGAAAAGGCTTGAATGGAATCGGAAGCATTGTTGGTATTGGTTCTTTAAAGTTTGGTCTTGGAGATATTGTTGTACCATTTATTAAAA
>CBCTHD010000157.1:0-5953 GCA_965146615.1 uncultured Clostridia bacterium | reverse complement strand
GAATTGTTATACAAATATTATACACAAGTATGAATAAAAATGCAATAAAAATCTATACAAAATTTTGGTATAAAAGTGTCGGTATTTGTCTATAATAAATGTATAATTTGACAAAATAAGACAAGAAAGATGTGGTAAAATAAGGAAATGATGCAGAATTTACAAAGGAGGAGCACTATGGATATGACACTGGCAGAACACCACAAGACACTGGTGGTGAAAATCATAGGAGAACTGGACCATCACTATGCAACCAGGATTCGTGAAACGATTGATATTGAAATAAAGGATAAGGATATCCGCTTGCTGATCTTTGACCTGAGCGCGTTAGAGTTTATGGACAGTTCCGGGATTGGCGTTATCATGGGACGGTACCGTCTGATGAAGGAACAGGGAGGAAAGGTTTGTGTCGCGGGCGCAAAAGACAGTTTGAATAAGATTATCTGTCTATCCGGTTTATCGGGACTGATTGGAATTTACAGTTCTGTGTAGTAATCGATGAAATGATGGCAGGTGGCATGAAGGATTTTATCAATTTGGAATTCCCGTCTAAATCAAGCTATGAGTCATTTGCGCGGGCAACGGTAGGCGCGTTTGCAGCGCGGCTGGATCCGACTATTGAAGAATTGTCGGATATCAAGACAGCAGTTTCTGAAGCTGTTACCAACGCGGTGGTGCATGGATACCGCGGAAAAGAAGGAATTGTTTACATAACCTGCACACTGGAAGGTAGGGAACTGACGGTGGAAGTGACCGATCGGGGCAGCGGCATTCAAAATGTGGAAGAAGCGCGGCAGCCGCTGTTTACTACAAAGCCGGAAGAGGAGCGATCCGGTATGGGTTTTACGATTATGGAAACATTTATGGATTCGCTGGAAGTAGAGTCTGCACCGGAGCAAGGAACAAAAGTTGTAATGAAAAAAGTGTTGTCAGCCATGGACGTGTAGAAGGGCGGGAAGAATGGAACAGAATGATAATTTACAGCTTGTTTCATTGATCCAGCAAGGAGAGAAAAGTGCGGAAGAGACGTTGATTCAAAAAAATGCGCCGCTGGTTTGGAGTATGGTAAAACGTTTTCAAGGTCGCGGACAGGAACCGGAGGATTTGTTCCAGCTCGGGTGTATTGGACTACTGCGGGCAGCGCAGCGGTTTGATTTTTCAAAAAATGTCCAATTTTCAACGTATGCTGTCTATATGATTATCGGAGAAATCAAACGATTTTTACGGGACGACGGTTTGCTGAAGGTGAGCCGAAGCGTGAAGGAACTGGCTGGCAAAGCAAAGGCGGCACAGGACGCGATTGAAAAAGAGACAGGACGGGAAGCGAAAATGACGGAGATTGCGCAGCGTCTGGGAATCGAAACGGAAGAATTGGCAGCAGTCTATACGGCAAGCAAACCGCCGGAATCTCTGGACGCGGCGACCTATGAAGGAAAGGACGGCGGACAGGTATCCCTGCTTGACACGCTGCCTGACGAAGGCGCCTTTGATGAAGACGTTGTCAACTGCGTCACATTGAAAGAGGCAATGAAAACGTTAGGAGAGCGCGACAGAAAAATTGTACTCCTGCGGTTCTATCAGAACAAGACGCAAAGCGAAGTATCCGCTCTGCTTGGTATTTCTCAAGTACAGGTGTCTCGGCTGGAGAAGAAACTGCTGCGGCAATTGCGCGATCATATGATTTCTTAAAAGAAGCCATTTGGCTTCTTTTTTTATGGCATATTTGCGGCGAATATGGTATAATAGACGTAAGGCGTCTATTATAAATCGAGACGGAGGCACATGTTTCGGCCATAAAAACACCTTGAGATTGTAAGAAAATCTTCATAAATTTATGCGCGATATATTTCGGTTTTTATTGTATACTGGTGATGCAGTCAAGGAGAAAGGGGAAGAATATGGAAAAGGCAAATATTCTAGTGGTGGACGATGACAAAGAAATTGTGGAAAGCATTGTGATTTATCTGCAAAATGAAGGATACAAAGTCTTCAAAGCCTATGACGGGCTTGCGGCATTGGATGTTTTGATGCAGCAGCAAATACAACTTATTGTGCTCGATATTATGATGCCGAAGCTGGACGGCATCAAAGCGACGCTGAAAATTAGGGAAGAATACAACATTCCCATCATTTTGCTTTCAGCGAAATCCGAAGATACGGATAAAATTATCGGGCTGAATATCGGCGCAGATGATTACATGACGAAACCGTTCAACCCCCTGGAACTGATTGCAAGGGTACGGTCTCAACTTCGGCGGTATACGCAGCTGGGTAACATGGTAACATCGGACAGCAAAATCGTGATTGGCGGGCTATGCTTGGATACAGAAGAAAAGTCCGTGACGGTAGATGGTGAACCGGTCCGGCTGACGCCAATGGAGTACAAGATTTTGACGTTGCTCATGCGTAATCCCGGCAGGGTGTTTTCCGCTGATGAAATTTACAGCAAGGTGTGGAACGAGGATGCTTGTGTGGCGGATAATACCATTGCAGTACATATCCGGCGGATTCGCGAAAAAATTGAGATTGATCCCAAAAAACCAAAATATGTAAAGGTGGTGTGGGGCATTGGCTATAAAATGGAAAAACTTCCCTAATTGGTTTTATCACAGTGCGCTGAAGGCGATTGCCTGTATTGTGCTGGTGGTATGTACCGGTACGATATTGCTCACGGCTATGTTTGGCGTGAATATTTCCTATACAAATGTGATGGACAGTTCCTATATGGCATCGAACGCACGTACGGCGGAGATGACCTACATAGCAAAAAGTGCTAATCGGCTGCTCAAGACTTATAAGAACGAGGAATTTGTGCGCAGCGGCGGGACAGTTAATATGGAGGAGCTGCAGCAGGGCATCATTGACGAATACTATAGTGAATATTATGATACGTATAATGAAGATTACTATCAGGACTCCGGCAATACGTATCGGCAGTCACGGGAAACAGCTACAGAATATGCGGAGGGCGAGATAACAGAGCGCAATGAAAGAGCGCTCAGAGCGATGCTGGAAGAAAAAATATTGACAGATCATGCGGAGGAACTGGAGCAAAAAAAACAGGAAGAAATTGCACAGAGTGTACAGAATTATTTTACGCTGGTGGAATCACTAAACCAGTCAGAAGGAACCTATTATTATGCGACCGATGGGCAAACGGTTGTCGGTAATGTTTCCGGCGTGACAAAAGAATTTTTTCAGGAGCAGCCTGCCTATTTTCTGTATGATCATGGAAAGTATGAAATGGATAGCAAAATAGAGGGTTATTCTGACTTAGGCAATGTGACAGCCAACGATGAAATCTATGTAGCGTTTTCTGCAGAATTGGTTGCACAGCGGGAGACAGAATTCAGTCAGGACAAACAGTATATGGAACAAAGTCTGCTGTATATTATTTTAATGGCGGCAACGGTTTTGATTACAATGCTATACCTGCTTTTTGCGGCGGGGCGCAAAGCAGGTGATGATGCAATTCATCTGTGCCCAGTGGACCGGATTTATACCGACATCAGCGTGGTTTTGGGCATTACAATTGGGCTTCTAACCGCGGGCGCCTGCGTGGGCTTGTTGGATTGTTTCAATAACTATCATCACTTTGCCAACCTAGAACAGTATCAAATCACTGTTGCAGGCGGTTTTGCATATAAACCGGTGGTTTTTATCAGCCTGAGCGCTGCTGTATACGCCGGAATTGCAGCGGAGCTTATTTTGATTTTATCGTTGGTGCGGAAGTTAAAAGCAAAACAGCTTTTATCCCATTCGCTCATTGCGGCAATCGTACGAAAACTTTGGCATGGAATACGCAAGCTGTGGTGCGTATTCCGCCGGTTGTTAAATAAGGGACCGGTTCTATTGGTATCATCCCAACAGCTATCTCAAGTGCGCAGCGGTGTGCAGAAGGTAAAAGACGGATATTTGGATTTCAGAATCGAACTGCCACCCGACAAGGCATTATATGAGCTGGCACAGGACATCAATACCATGTCGGATGGATTGCAAAAAGCTGTGGAAAAAGAACTCAAAGCGGAGCGGCTGAAAACAGAGTTGATAACAAATGTATCGCATGATTTGAAAACGCCGCTCACGTCCATCATCAACTACAGTGATTTGCTGACCCGCGAGGAATTGACGCCTGATTATGCTAATGATTATGCAAAGGTACTCAAGGATAAGAGCGAAAAATTGAAACAGCTGACCAATGATTTGTTTGAAATTTCCAAGGTACAAAGTGGCAATATAGACGTGCAACGGGAAAAATTGCAGGTGAAGGTGCTGATTGAACAGGCAATCGCGGAATATGAAGAAAAGTTCCGGGAAGTGGGGTTGCAGGTGCGCGTGGCAGAGATTCCGGATGATTTGTATATTCAATCTGACGGCAAAAAAATGGCGCGTGTGTTGGAAAATTTGGTTATTAATATTTTGAAATACGCACAGCCGCAAACACGGGTTTATGTAGATGTGCTGGAACGCGGCGAAAATTGTGAAATCGTCTTTAAAAATATTGCCAACTATGAGATGAATTTCAGTGCGGACGAAATCATACAGCGCTTTGCGCGGGGGGACAAATCCAGAACCACTGAGGGGAATGGACTGGGACTGGCAATCGCGCAGAGCTATGTGGAAGCGTGCGGCGGGACCTTCCGCGTGGAGGTGGATGGTGATTTATTTAAAGCGACAATATCATTTGAAATTTTGAAGCAGCAGTAAGGGCTAAGAAAAAAATGTCCGGCAGTGATAAGCCGGGCATTTTTATGTGCGGTGAGTTGACAAATTTGATGGTGTGAGGTATAATGGACACAGTACATATTTTCTGAGTAGGAGTCGGACCATAGAAAAGAAAGGATGAATGACATGAAAAAAATTATAAGCATGGTGCTTGCTGGACTAATGCTGTGCATGAGTCTGTCCGCCTTTGCATTGACGCCGGAGGATTTTGAAGCGGCAATGAGTGAGCAGTTCACCAGTGCCCGGATGGCAATGACGATGAAAGCGGAAATAACGGAAATGGATGCGGAACTGCTGAAAGAACTCGTAGGTGTGGATCTCACAGTACTACCTTCCGCAACGTTAGGATATGAAATGGTCATGGTGACTGACCAAGATATGAAAAAAATTCAAGCGAAAGTGGACATGACGTTGGAAACGGTTCCGGAAGTACCATTTCTGGACAAAAACATTGCTACAGTGTATGTTGATTACGATATGACGAATGTGGAAAGCCCAAAATACCGTACTATCGCAAAACTGCCGGACAGTGAGAAATATCAGGTGATGGATTTGACGCAACTGCCGGAAATAGATGAGTTGATGGTACAACTAGAGAAGATGGCAGATCTGATGACACCGGAAAAAACGGTGGAACTGAACGAAAAAATCAGTGCATACCTGCCGGAAATAGAAAAAGAATATACCGAAAATTCTGAGATTATCTCCTTGAACGATGCGCAAATCAAGGAAGTCATCAACGGGTTGGTACCGGCAATGAAAGAAGTAATTTTGCCGCTGATGGGTACCATGCTGGATACCGAACCGGAATTGGGATTAGACGAAGAAACGGAACAATATATCAGCAACGTATTTGCGGCGATCCAAGAGGTGCAGTTGTTTGCAGAGGACGGTGTGGTTGTAACAACGACATTGGATCCGGAAACGAAGCAACTGCAATCAATGGACTGCGTGATTAAGGTAGACACCAAACTGAATGAACTGGTTTATGCGGTTGCAAAAGCGCTGGGCGAGACTGACGAGGAGTTAGCCTGGCTGCAGGAGGAACTGCTGGCGGACAAAGCGGGTTTTAAGGGACAATTGTCCATGAATATCACTTATAGCAATTTAAATGATGAAAATCTGACTGTAGAATTTCCGGTTTTGACGCCGCAGAATTCGGAGGATATGATAATTGGAATGACATGTGACAGAACGGCTGTCAATGTTTATTATAACGGCACAAAGG
>CBCTHD010000156.1:0-5953 GCA_965146615.1 uncultured Clostridia bacterium | reverse complement strand
GATTAGTTTATACTCTTTGGCTGTAGGTTTTCCAGCGCCGATTATTTTGGCTTTGATGCTCAATGAGGTGAGAAGCCGCAAATTTAAAAAGACAATTCAAATGGTGACGTATGCGCCACATTTTATTTCAACAGTGGTTTTGGTGGGGATTTTAGTGGTGTTTTTGTCACCGCAGACCGGACTGATTAACAATGCCAGAGCTGCACTTGGCATGGAACGAATTAACTTTTTGGCTGTACCGGAATATTTTAAAACAATTTATGTGCTAAGCGGTTTATGGCAGGGTATCGGATGGAGTTCTATTATTTACATATCAACACTCAGCGGCATTGACCCACAACTGCACGAGGCGGCAATTATGGACGGCGCAAATAAATTTCAGCGGATATGGAATATTGATATTCCGGGGATTTTGCCAACCGCAACCATTTTGCTGATTATGAATATGGGGCACATCATGAGTGTAGGGTTTGAAAAAATTTTCCTAATGCAAAATTCTTTGAATATGCAAACATCTGATGTGATTTCCACCTATGTATATCGAATGGGCTTGGTGAGTGCGGAATATAGCTTTTCGGCGGCCGTAGGGCTGTTTAATTCAGTGGTCAATATGATTCTGCTAATTATTGTCAATACAGTAACGAAGTGGATGGGGGGGAACAGTTTGTGGTAAAAGGAATCAAACAATCGAAAGGTGATTTGACCTTTGACATCATCAATCATATCTTGCTGCTTCTTGTGCTGATAGTATGTGTCTATCCGTTGATTTTTGTGGTAAGCGCCAGTATCAGTGACCCAGCGCAAGTGTGGAGCGGAAATGTTTGGCTGTTTCCAAAGGGGATTACTTTTAGTGGATATAAAACCATTTTTGAAAAGGATTCCATTTGGATTGGTTATAAAAATTCTCTCATTTATATGGTAGTCGGAACGCTGGTAAATTTATTTATGACATTTACGGCAGCGTATCCGCTTTCCAGAAAAGATTTTCGCGCCAAAGGATTTTTAATGGGAATGTATACCGTAACGATGTTTTTTAACGGCGGATTGATTCCTACCTATTTATTGGTAAAAAGTTTAAATTTGCTCGATAGTATTTGGGCCATGATTTTGCCGAATGCAGTTGCATTTTGGAATATTGTCGTAACAAAAACATACTTTCAGACCAATATACCGGATGAACTGCTGGAAGCCGCCTCCATGGACGGTTGCAGTAATATAAAGTTTTTGGTACGCATTGTGCTGCCGCTGTCCGCGCCAATTATTGCAGTCATGGCGTTATTCTATGGCGTGGGACACTGGAACAGTTATTTTAATGCACTGATTTATTTGTCTTCTAGAGATAAATATCCATTGCAGCTATTTTTAAGAGAAATTTTGCTGCAAAATCAGATTCAATCCCAAATGTTGGAAACTACATCCGGCGCGCAGGCGCTGCTGGAACAGCAAAAAGTTGCGGAAACCATTAAGTATGGTGTTATCATTGTCTCCAGTTTACCGATGCTGATAATTTATCCATTTGTTCAGAAGCATTTTGTAAAGGGGATTATGGTTGGCTCTATTAAAGGATAATAAAATAAGTAGGAGATTCTATGAAGAAGAAAAAGGTAGTAGCTTGGGGCGTGGCGTTGACTCTTTTAACCGTCGGGTTGTCGGGATGTTTTGGCACGGGCAACGAGACAGCTGAGGGTCCGAAGGGTGATTTGAGCAATCTTAACACAGAGGGTTTTCCGATTGTGAAAGAACCCATTCAACTGAAAATGATGGGGATGCACAATTCCACAATGGTAGAATGGGATAAAAACAAGTTTTTCCAGCGGATGGAAGAAAAGACAAATATTCAATTTGAATATATTGCCGTTTCGTCGCAGAATTATTCGGAAAAGAAAAGTTTAGCGTTTGCCAGCGGTGATTTGCCGGATGTGTTTTTCCGAGCGGCGTTCACGGCACAGGAGGAAACCAAATACGCCGAACAGGGATTGCTGATTCCATTAGGGGATTATATTTCTACATATGCGCCGAACTTGGATAAGGTGCTTAAAGAACGGGAAGACGTGAAAAAGGCCATTACATTGGAATCAGGCGACATCGTTACCCTGCCGGATATTGGTTCAAATAAAAGTGCAGCCCATTATTACCTGAACCAGAAATGGATGGATACACTGGGTTTGGAAGAACCAGAAACAGTGGAAGACTTCTACAATGTGTTAAAGGCATTTAAAGAGAAAGACCCCACCGGCAATGGTCAGGCGGACGAAATTCCGTTTTCTGTACAAGGCGGAACGATGTTAAATTCTCTTATGTCCAGTTGGGGATTGTTGTATAATGACGTGAATGTATTTGTAGATGACAATGGAAAAGTGTTGTACACACCGGCGCAACCGCAATACAAGGAAGCCTTAAAGTTTTTAAAACGGTTGTATAGCGAGGGACTCATGGATACCGAAGTGTTTACACAGACAGCGGAGCAGCTAAAAGCAAAAGGAAATCAAGGCGTTCTAGGTTCTTTTTATCAAGCGGGCGCGTTTTTGATTGTAGGAGAAGCACAGCATTTTGATTATCAGTCAATGAAACCGCTCACATCTGACGTGAACGATACACAGATCTATCCCGGCACATCTGGCATCAATCGCGGAACCTTTGCCATTACGAATAAAAATCCCTATCCCGAGGCAACCATGCGCTGGGTAGATTACCTGTATACTGAAGAGGGCGCGAAATTGGCATGGGCAGGAGAAGAAAATGAAGATTATAAATTCAATGACGATGGCACCTGGGATTGGATTTTACCGGAGGGCTATGATGTAGCAAAGCATAGAGGGGAAATCAGCGTTCAAGGAACGACATTTTTCCCAGAATTGCAGCCCAGTGAATTTTGGAATAAATTGAACAATCCTTTAGAAGCAAGTTTGGTGGACATTCGTGCCAGAGTCAACCAGTATGACCGTTTACCGTATCCTACCGTGTATTTCTCCAATGATGACCAAAAGCGGATTGCAGCAATTCATGCGGATTTGAAAGAGTATGTGAATCAGTCACAGGCACGGTTTATTACAGGCGATATGGACATCGATTCGGAGTGGGACACCTATATTACAACCATGGAAAACATGGGCATGAAGGAACTGGTGGACATTTATCAAAAGAGATATGATAAATACGTAACGGAGTAAAAACATAGATGGGGAGGTAAGTTATGGTGAACAGGAAGGGGAAACGTCTGGTTGCCTACCTGCTGGCGTTTTCAATGGTGCTGACAGTAGCCGGGATACAGCTTGCTGCACAGGGACAGGAAACAGAGTATATCACAACTTGGGAAGAAGGATTCAATGTAGACGACAGTGGTGCATGGGTAACGGAGCACACATTTACCAACAAAAGCATGGCGATTGTAAAAGCGGAAACGCCAGCAGCGATGGAAGGCAATGGCTATGTAAAGATGGTCACCAACAGCGGCGCGTCTTTGGAAACAACGGGAAGCGGCTGGGGTCGGATTATGACTTATTATTTCTATGATAATTTGGAAACCTCAGCAGCAGGCGGCGCACTTGGCGGATTTGGAGAGCTGTGGGCAGGAATTACAGCGAATAAAAACTATTACGGCGTACATGTATATCTGGCGGCAGTGAAAGGACCGGTGGTAAGCCCGGTAGCGCGTGCGACCGGATGGCATCAAATTACAATTGACTACAGCTATGAAAATAACGTGGTCGTTTCTATCCGGAAAAATGTAGATACCAATCCAGACGCGGAAGCAGAAGTCATGTACGATAGCCGGACGACGGCAGATACCAAAGACAAATTTAGTCGACCAACAAAGATTTCGCTGGCAAACAACGGTTGGTGTTCTGGTACAACTGGACAAGTGCTGTATCTTGATGGCATGAAAATACTGGATGTGAAGATGCTGGAAGACGATGCGGTGTCTGTTGCTGTGGATGGACCTGTTATGACAGCAAATATAGAGGACATAGAGGGTATCAGCTATCGTTATCAGTGGCAGAAAGAAAATCCGGACACGCATGAATTTGAAGATGTGGCAGGAGCGACAGAGGCAACCTATACAGCGCCGATTGAAGATGTGGGAAGAACATTCCGCGTAGCGGTTATACCGGTACAGGAAGGACGCATCGGTGCGGCTGTTACGGCGACTGCTGTTCCGGAGCAGGGAGAGATAGTGGAAACATTGGAGTATGTCACGACCTGGGAAGAGGGCTTCAATGTAGATGATAGCGGCACGTGGGTAACGGACAATGTGATTGATACAAAAACTATGCCTGTTGTGAAGGCAGAAACACCGGCAGCGATGGAAGGAAATGGGTATGCCAAATTTCAAACAGGTGTAGGTCAGACATTGCAAAGAGTACAAAGCGGACTGGGTCGGATTATGAGTTTTTACTTCTACGACGACTTGGAAAACTCTGCAAATGTGGGCGGATTATGTGGGTACGGAGATGTTTTTATGGGTGTCTTAACCGGAGATAAAACCCATTACGGCACCTATGTATATCCGAAAGCGAATAAAAATGTAACCAGCAATGTAGAGCGTTCTACCGGTTGGCACAAAGTAGAGGTTGATTATTCCTATGAAGCCGATGTGGTGGTTACCATATGGAAAAATATAGATACAAATACAACGCCGGAAGCGAATATACTGTATGACAGCCGAAATGATGCGGAAGTAGCGGGGAAATTTACCCGTCCGTCCAAAATTTTAGCAACTACGAACGGGTGGGCAAATGGAACAAAATATGAGGTTTTCTATATTGACGATATAAAAATTTCTGATATTAAATTACTGAATGAAAATGCGGTATCTGTCTCGGTGGACGGACTTGTCATGACGGCAAACGTGGAGCAAACAGGGGCGATTGACTATCGCTATCAGTGGCAGAAAGAAAATGAAGATAAAAGCGGTTATGAAAACATCGCAGACGCAACGGACGCTTCCTATACTGCTGAGGCGGCAGGAAATTATCGGGTTGAAGTAACGCCGGTGAAAGACGGAAGAATCGGCGCTGCAGTTTATGAAAATGCAAAGACGACGGACGAAGTTGTGGCAAGCGAATATGAAATGGCAGTTTTTGAAGGCTTCAATTTGAATGAAAGCGACCAGTGGGAAAACGTTCATGGATACACGGCGTCAAAAGGAAGCATAAACGTTCAAAAAGCAAGCGGCGCTCCGGCGGCTTCAGAAGGAAATGGATATTTAGCCGTCAATGCGGGCGCAGCCGGCTGGGCGGAGAAAACGGCGGATTATATTGGAGAAGCTGGTAATATCTGGACCTTTGACTATTATGACAGCGCGCCAGAAAGCAAAGCGGAGGCAGAAGTGATGCTGGGAAATCTGGTTTTAGGAACCCAAGCAGCCACGGATGTATATTACGGGGTGCGCGGACCAAACAATTCCACATGGTATAAAACAAGTGGTGTGCGCAGTCAGGGATGGCACCGGTTTGAAGCAGATTATTCTTATGCAAACAATGTCGTTATTACGTTTTATCGAAATTGTGAAGGCGAAGGAGAAGTCCTTTACGACAGCCGGACAGATGCAAATTATAAAGATAAAATAACAAAACCTACCAAAGTAGGATTTGGAAATGGCTGGGTGTCGACTGCCGGAAGCACGGTTGTGAATTATATTGATAATATTCAGGCCGGATATGTGAAGATGATAGATGCGAACGCTGTGAGCATCAGTGAAAGCGACGGAACATTGAGAGCGCAGATACAAAAAGAAGCAGATATAACCTACACGTTGCAATGGCAAGGAAAAACGGACGCCGGATTTGGGAATATCAGCGGCGCTACCGAAGAAACCTATACCATTCCGGAGGGCGCTACCTATACGGCTTATCGGCTTCAGGTATCCGCCAGCCGCCTGGTAGATGGCTATGACAGGACAGGTAATATCGTATACAGTAATGAAGTAGAAGTAGACAATGCGGTGCAGTAT
>CBCTHD010000155.1:0-5983 GCA_965146615.1 uncultured Clostridia bacterium | reverse complement strand
CCAAACTCTACGAATTTCAAGTTTATGACAATGTGAAGGGAACGATTGACGACAATTTGGCTTTAGGGAAAAAGGTGACAGCTAGCGTGCCAGCACTAACCAGTGAAAACGCTGCGTCAAAAATGGTGGATAATAATGCGGCAACAGAGTTTTTGACAGAACTTGGCGTTCCGTTTGATATTACGATTGATTTAGGTCAGACACAAACCGCGGATACAGTTGTCGTGCAGTCTGCCTCAAAAGGGCACATTTCCAAATATGGTGTAAGTGTGAGCGCGGACGGTACAGTGTGGACAGAAGTGACAGATGTAGCAAACGGAGACGATGGCGCAAAAGTCTACACCTTTACTGCAGACAAAATCCGTTATGTCAAAGTAAATGTCTATGAAATCCAGTCAACACCCTGTGGCTTTGCGGAAATTGGTGTCTATTACAACGGAGCAAGCAGCAGCGACGTGGACCGGACCTATGATACGCTTAGCGTGCCGAGTGTAATTGATTCGGGATATCAGCTGCCAATGGATGGAATTGGAGAAGCAGAAATTGTGTGGGACAGCACAAATCCGTCCACCATTTCTGTGCAAAACGGAATAACGGTGATTATGCAGCCACAGTATAACACAGTGGTAACGCTCACCGCGACCATCAGCGCAGGAGAGGAATCCCGGCAAAAAATATTCCATGTGACTGTCCGTGGAACAGACGGAGATAAACCTTCCGGTGGCAATGGTGGCAATGGCGGCGGAGGAAGCAGACCTTCCGGCGGCGGAGCTGCCGTAGTTCCGCCATCTGGAGATACGACAAATCCGGAACCGGTGGACCCGGATAAGCCATACAAGCAAGAGCTACAAGGTCATTGGGGTGAAGAAGAAATTAACGCGTTGATAGAAAAAGGTGTGGTTCAGGGTGATGGAGCCAGCTTACATCTGTCCGACAGCGTAACACGCGCGGAATTTACGGCGATGTTGCTTCGCATGTTTGGTATTGAAGGTACATCTGCGTCTGATGTTTCATTCAATGACGTGACTGGAACCGAATGGTATGCAGATATTATGCGTACTGCATTTGAAGCAGGTATCCTATCTGGTTATGACAATAGTTTGCGCCCAGAAGATACGATTACCCGGGAGGAAGCGGTTAAAATAGCAGATAATCTTTCCATTTATTTGGGCAAAGAAATGTCAAAGGCAGAACTGACCTTCCGCGATGGGGAGGAGATTAGCGATTGGGCGATGGATAGCGTGGAAAAATGTGTAGGAACCGGTATTATTGTCGGTGACGAAACCGGTGCCTTCCGACCGCAGAGCCCACTTTCACGGGATGAGGCGATGGTGATAATTTACCGTCTAGGCGACTACTTTTCGTATCTATAAAAGGGGGCGTAGTGTGTGTTTATAAGATGGAAAAAATTATTAGTTATGGTATTGGCAGTGGGGATGCTTGCGGGGATGTTTCCCGTGCTTGCCGCCGAAGTATCGCAACGGGCGCTGTTTGATGTGGTTTCCCTCGGTATTTTAGAGGGAGACGAGAATGGCGACTATCAGCTGGATAGCAAGGTAACCCGGGCGGAATTTGCGGCCATGATGGTTCGTACTTTGCACTATTCGGAGGAAACAACCGGTTATTTCGGCTACGACGTATTCACGGATGTTCATACAGACGATTGGTTTTATGGCGAGGTAGCTATAGTGCATGCGAGTGGAATCATGCAGGGGAAACCGGGGAATGCTTTTGATCCCATGGCAGAGGTAACCTACAACGAAGCGGTGAAAACCATGGTAACCACGCTGGGATTTGCTCCTATTGCAGAGCAGAACGGCGGATACCCAATGGGATACTTGATTGAAGGCGCTAAACTGGGCATATGCGTCAGTGTTTCATCTGAAGCAGGTATGACACGCGGCGATGTGGTCAATTTGATTTATAACAGCTTGGATGTCGAACGTTTGACGCCTCTATATGACGGGACCTATGAACAGAGGGAAGGAGACACGTTGCGCAGCCTACATATGGTAGATAGCGAAGAAACCGGTTTGATGTATGGAAAAGGCATTGTAGAAACCAATTACTATGCCTACCTGTATCGGGCGAATTCCAGAATTCAGCCAGATGAAGTTTATATTGCTGGAACCCTGATGAAAGTGGGGAAGACCAATGCGGCGGACTATCTCGGTTATGAAGTGGAATATTATTACCGACAGGAGGAAAATGGCGATCGAACATTGGTGAATATACGTCCGACGAGAAAAACCTCCGTGATACGGGTGGACGCAGGTCAGCTGGTTTCAACCAGTCGGACGCAGGTGGAATATTATGCGGAAACAGGCAGCAGAAAGGAAAAGATATACATAGACGAGACGGTACTTGTGCTGAAAAACGACCGGCCGCTGGAAGTAGTGGAGGAAAACACATTCCAACTGCAAAGGGGCGGACTGGTGTTTATTGACAATACGGGAGACGGAGCGTCGGATGTGGTACTGATGCACGACTATACCAATCTGGTAGTAAAGTCGATCAATGAGAACGTAATAGAGTTGGCGGACAAGTACCGCTGGAACGGCAGCCGTTACATCACTATAGAAGACGACGCAGACAATATTTATCTGTTTCAAAATAAACAGATGGATGAAATTGGGCTGGCAGATATCCAGGGGGGAAACGTATTGAGCTTGAGTACCAGCTCTGACGGCAAGCTAAACCGGTATATTGTGAGTACAGATAGTGTAGAAGGAGTGCTGACAGCAGCCGGCTCGGATTATGTGACAGTCGGAGAGACGGAATATCCTCTATATGAGAACGAAGATTATACCACGCTTGTGGGGAAAAACGTCACACTGCGATTGGATTATAAAGGGTATGTAGCTGATTGTGAAGAAGGAGTAGGCGGCAAACAGTACGGGTATGTGGTACAAATAGATGACGGAGCCTTCAGCGGCATAGAGGTCAAAATGCTGCTGGGTTCGCCGATAGAATTCAAAAAGGAGAGAAATGAACAAGATTTAGATGACGCGAACACAATCCCAACGCTGGTCTGCCAGAATTCGGACGTAGCAGTATATTCTGTCAGTGCAAATGCGACGGTAAATGGAGTGCGGTTGTCAAACAATAAGGCAGGCTTGCAGCCGGGTGTATATGAATACAAATTAAATTCGGAAGGAAAAATCACGGATTTGACGGCACCGTCGCTGGCAGGCGGTGGGACCGGAATGAAGTTCAATGCTTATGATAATACTTTCGGCGGAAATAACGTCGATATCCCGTTTGCCATTGACGAAAACACCAATATTTTATGTGTACCGAAGAACGAAATATCTACGGATGACGATTATTTGGTGCCTTTGGTAATTAGCAACAAGATAGCGGGGACAACGTTTGATGTAAAGGGGTATGGATATGACAGCGCGACCAAAAAAGTGGATTTGGTCGTGTTCCAGGAGCGTATGTCAGCAGCGACAATTCCAGAAGTGACAATTGACAATTCGCTTGTCGCGTTGATAACCAAGCGAGTGACCAAAGCTGGCAAAGACAATACCGAAATTACGGCGTTTACTCTATTAACATCTAGCGGAGAGGTAGAAATGGAAGTGGATCTTGGGGAAGAGCCGCAGCTGAATTTCAAAGTAGGAGATTTGATTTGGTATGTAAAAGACAATGCGGGAGAGATAGCTAACGGAAAATTGATTTATTCGTTTACAGGAAGCGACCAGGAAAAATTTTTCCAGAACGAAGGGCGTGAAAATGAGATATTGTGCGGGCAAATCACGGATATATCGTATCATGATATCGATCCGGTGCCAAACGAACTCATCACAACGCTGACAGTTGTTACGGACCGGGGTGCGATGCCGGTTAAGGTTGCAGAACGTAATACGCCGCCGATATTCCTCTATGATATGAGTGATAAAGAGGCACCGTATGCGCAGGCAGGAATTTCGAAGATGATGCCGGGGAATGTATCGCTTGAAAATGGCGATTATGTATTCGTAGTCCGGCCATATGGAGAGGAAGTTAAGGCCTGTGTCATCATCAGAAAGTGAGGTCAAGGAAATGAGCAAGTTTAAGAAAGGCATTGCTTTGCTGACGGCGTTGAACCTAGCGATAGGCAACGGCGGCCTGTTGGCAGCGGCGGAGCCCATCACCGCGCCTGATAACAATCAACTGGATATGGTACAGGCTGAAATTGTGGCTCCGGCAGCGGCGGACAAACTCATGACCTTCCCGGAGGAGACCTTAGCGGACCTGCAGTCGGAGGAAACGGTGGACAATAATATGCTGGCGACAGGGGACACCGCAACGGAAGGCGATGGATATATCAGTGCTGCTACGAATAGCGAGGAATACTACCAACAAACGGTGGAGCAATATGGAGATTTTCCAAAAGACAGCCAGTTTATCACGGATGCGGACTATTTTGGCGTATGGGACGAGACAAGTCAAACATGGACGACGGAATCGCTGCTGGACTATGAAAAATACCCGGGGCTATCGACGGTATGTGAAGCGACAAAACGTGGAAATTATGACGATGCTAAGACCGCGTTGCTACTGTACTACCAAAACAAATTTGCATCGAATCAGTTTCCCTATTCCACTCTCACGCGCGGAAATTCTTTTGAAAGTGCGAAGCTGGCATTTGAAAACATTGCTGGTGGTACGCCCAATGGTGTGTTTGCTGTGACGCGGGAAGACCAGGAATGCAGTGTTGATATTACGGAAACTATGAAAAGTGTACCGGAGTCCAGCAACAAGAAAAAGACGTTTTTGTTGTTTGCTCTGAAAAAGGATGGTTATACTGGGGTATTTCAGTCCAAGGAGAGTGGGCAACAACCCTATGTCAAGGTCATGGTCAACGGACGGGAACGCACCTATTATCCCATTGCGGATGCGACAGTAGCAGCAGGTGTACACCGCGATCAAAATTATGGCACGGAACAGCAAATTTGCGTAGAAGAATCCTATTCTACAGTTAATGGCGCACAGTACCGTATGGATGACTACACCAAACGCGGTTATCTGATGTTTGATTTTTCGGACATCAATGACACGGATGTAGTGGATAGCGCAGCCTTTTATATCACAGGGAAAATGGAACAATCGGATAATCCGGCAAGCCCTGGATTGAACAACCGGATGATTAAGGATATTGTTTTATTCAACTCAAATTACACGGTTTGGGATGACGAAAACGTAACGTGGAACGCGGCGGGAACTGATATTACAGCGATTACTTCTTACGATTTCGAAAAAAGCGTAGGAACTAGCGACCCCAATGACAATTTGTTATGGGCCTATTTGGGTACCGGCAACGAAGTGTTTGCCTATCATTATAACAGGCAGTTTGCCTGCCGTGTGGAAAATGGAATGACAGACGGAGACAAACACGATTTGACAACGGGCGAACTATTATTTAAATATTCTAGCAGAATCAATTTTGCAACACAAACAGATTATATGACACCGGAGTTGTTTTGCACCATTATGAAGTATTATTATATGGTGGCAGAGTTTGGCGTGGAACAATGGAAAGAAATACATGAGAGCTGTAATTTTGGTTCGGCAAATGCGATGGGAATTGCGACAGCGGCAATGCTGTTTCCGGAATACCGCGTGGTTGATGAACCGTTGGTGCCGGGATATAAACATGGCGGTTTGGGAGGATGGAAGGTCGTAGCGCGGGAACGTATGACCTTTAGTGCAAGCGCATATATGAATCCAGACGGCTCTTGCCATGAGATTCCCCTTAGCTACACGGCCTATGCGCTTTATTTGCTGCAGCAGGCGTTTGATACAGCGCGTTATTTGAATATTGACATGCGGGAATTCATTGGACAGGATTGCATTGACCGAATGGAACGAATGTATCTGTACATTGTACAGATGTCCAATCCACGGTTTGGTACTTGGCAGCAAGGACATGACAGCAGTGGTTATACGGCGGATATGATGAGAGCAACAAGTTTTCTACCCTACACATCCTATGATG
>CBCTHD010000154.1:0-6010 GCA_965146615.1 uncultured Clostridia bacterium | reverse complement strand
CATGCGCCGTTTTCGTAATCGCGATAAGCAATCACTGAACTTGTGGCGATCAGCTCATTTACATTTTCGGGATTCTCTAAATATTGCGTCTTTGTATAATATACCCTGATCCCATCGGCGGTAGCCGTAACGGCGATGTTTCCGTCCGCCGACCAGTCGTCCTCCGTATTCTTTGTCACTTCAAAGATCTCGCCAAAGGTTTTGGTCGCTTTATCAAAGAATGCGGCGTGGATATTCAGAGAGTTCAGCTGCCGGCGAACCGTTTCCAGCGAATCCTCAGCTCCGTCAAATTTTTCCTTTGCCGTAAGCCATGCGACAAACAGCTTGTCGCCCATATCATAGACAACGGGGTCTTTATCCAGTGTTCCGTCGTCTTCTATTGCCGTAGGCTCTGTCCAGCTTCCATCGTCGTTGGTATAGGTATAATATAAGCAGCTTCTGTCATTCGCGCCGCGGCTCGGCTCATCGTCCACATAGGCTGTAAACATCACATCCGTATCCAGCATCGCCGAATCCATCTCGTCACCTGTCATAACGCCTTTTTGCAATAATCGGTCTGCCGGATTGTCTTCGTCCAGCGGTTCATCCGCTCCAAAAAGCCTTGCCAAAAACGGTTTGCTTTCCGGATTTTCACCCTGCCATTCGCTTCTGTCGTCCAAATAGCTTCTGTCCACAGGCTTGACGGTTGTATCTCCGCTGTCCATAGCGTCTGCGACCGCCTCGCTCATACTGGCTGACATCAGGCTAACGCCGCCGTCGCCAATGGGTTCGTCTTCTCCGAACAGGTGTTTTTCTCCATCCGTCAGCTTTTTGCTATACACCGACATCTTTAATAAAATCACGTTAATATGCACCTCATATACCATATTACCATACGTTCTTTTATCACCGTTGCTGTCAAACTTGAAGTCCATGTCAAAGTCGAAAGTAGCGCTCACGTCCACTTCTACAATCGCTACCTTTACACCGACGGCAATGATAATTTTGGGGTTCAGCAATATGTACCCGGCGCGGTACATCCCGTCGCCATAATCTTTAAACAGCCCGAAGCTTTCCGGCGAATATTCAATGGGGCGTTTTGTCCAGTATTTATCATCGCCGTAGTCTGTTTTCATATAATACACAGCTTCAATAGAACCCTTTAATGACGGCTTAATCATGAACGAAATACCAATAGGGAGGCTGATTTCCGTCCGTGAATTGACGTCAAGCCCCAAGCCTACGCCAAGAGACATTTCTTCAAAATAGTGCTTGTAAATATCGTTGCCGTCTTTATCCTTTCCGGCAGGGCGTGCGGTTGTGATTAAGTCAAACCGGATAGAGGGCGTGAGCTCAAAATTATATTCCGAATTTTTTGTAACGCCTTTCTTCCCATTACTCATATCGGCACCCTTTGGCTCTTCTTCCGATTCTACCTCATCGGGGTCAAAGGAGGAAACCTGTTTCATTTTATTCAGGATTTCCCCATGCTGCGCCTGGAAATTGGAGGCGTCTTCATCATCGTTTCCGCTGTCTCCTCCTGTATCGCCGCCGCTACCTTCATCCGGCTTATCCCCGCCGGTATCGCCGCCCGGCTTGTCGCCTTCATCTTTATCGTCGCTGCTGCCTCCGCTCCAGTTTCCAAAGCCGCCCTCATCATAGCGGTAGCTGTAGAGCGTTGCGTCATATTCATACATTTTGTTACCGCTTACATCCAGCAGCTGCACGTCAGGCTCAATAATGCCGGTGGTAGTTGTAAATTCTTTAATATTTCCCAAATTAAGATCAAACAACGGCGCTCCTAATAGGTCTACCACCTCTGTCGTAGCGTCCGCAACCGAAGACGAGCCGATTGCGCCAAGCGCCAAGGTGCCCAAATCGAGCGTTTCGATAAACCGATGTCCCGTATTCAGCGCACGATGCTCCGTACCGTTTTGGTCTATAAAATAAACATATATTTTATAGCCGGAAAGCATATCCTCGCTGGGTTTCATTTTCAGTTCCGCATATCCGAATGTTCCGTCGTTGGTGTAGCTAACCTTATAGTTACTCTTCTCTTTTTCTGCACGCATATTACAGTCAACCACTTTTTTTCCGCTGCTGTCTGTAATATAGAAGCCGGCCTTTTTAATATACATGCTGTTTGCGCTGTGCATCACTTTGACCGTAACAGTGAGCTCTTTATCCGAAACCTTAATCCCCGGCGCTGAAACAGCCGCTTCGTTTTCATACGCCGCCGTCACCTTCTGCGGTTCAAAGGTATCGTAAAACGGAATAAAAATATTATTTTCCACATTGGACTGGACATGGGTGATAAAATTTCCGCTGTCCGTTGTAACGGCTGCACTGACCCGTACTGCGTCGGGGACGCCGTCCATCGGGATTTCAAACCGACCCGTATCGTCTGTTACCGCCGTGTTTTCCCCGATCTGCACCGTTGCGCCGGGGCATGGTATATAATCCTTGTATGAGGCTTCCTTGCCGTTGTATTCCAAAATGGTTCGCTTGTCTTTTTTCACATAGCCCACGCGGGTTTTCCCGTTCAGCAGACGGGATGGGTCAAACTTGGTAAATCGGTAATAATACTGCGGGCTGCTCTGGTTCGCTTGATAAACAAACTGGTTGCCATAAACCGGGACGTACAAATTATCTGCCGTCACCTGCGACATATCGCCCGCTTGGTCGTTGTCGATCACGCCGTCTCCGTCTAAGTCCATGGTGCCGTTGACCCATTCAGTCAGATATCCGATGGGCGAAATCGAACGGAGCGTAAATACAGAACCGCTGTTGATTTTTTCAAAATAGACCTGCCCGTCCTTGTCCGCAACATAGGTATCGTTCTCACCGGGACTTCCGTCAAAGGTACGGTTTAAATACGCGCGTCCCTCATAGGTTACTTCCCGCTGTCCGATTACGTTGCCTTCACCGTCATATACATCCTCATAGATGGTTTCGTTCTTTGTGCTCGGATGAGGCTTTACCACAAGGTTTTGAATCTCTGTCTTTGGAACGATAAGAACCTCTGTCCAATCACCGTCCTCCTGGATGGCGGGAACTTGGAACCATTCCTCCGGTGAATAACCGCCCAATAAAGAGGCGTCTTTCGGGTTTTGATAGGTGTATAAAAACTTAGTCTCACCGATTTCCCCTTTGCCGTTCAGCTTAGCCGCATAAAGGTCATATCCGGTTATCACCTTCCCGGCAGCCGCATATCCGCTGCCCCGCAAGATGGTTCCCGTAGTCACTTCAAACGGTTCTTTATAGGTATCATTTTTGGTATGGATATAGGTATCTCCGCCGTCGGCTGTTTGCAGATGCACGTTTACTTTCGGCGACTTAACCCTTGGTACTACATATCCGTCTTGTTTGAATAAGCGCCACGCCTCAATACGATTTTCGTTGTATAAATTTCCATATGTGCCGCCGTTTAGGACGATCCCATGCTTCATTAATTCTTCTTCCTCGGTAATGACTCTTATCATCTCGTCAGAAGGATATACCGCCGTTACATCAATGTCATTTTCTGTCTTAAGCGCCGGTTTGGGCGGAGTATAATTTACAAGCTGATCCGCCTTCCAATCGTTATCCAAATCAATGAGCGGCTGAGTTTCAACTGTTTCCACATCATATATTCTTATAGATTTGGAAGATTTAAAATGCAGCTTGATTTCATCTATCGTAACATTGCCGGAAAATCCGCTCGGCAGCACAATTGTGAAAACATTGTCAAGCACTTCGCGGGGCATTGTCACCTCATTTTCACGAGTACCCCTGTAGAACGGTATTTTCTGTACTTTGTTTCTGCTATTGTAACCGCTTGTCTTTGCGGAATCATAGGGTCCCCAATATGCGATAAATTCAGACTTATTAGAACTTGCATTAGAAGTTGTAAATTTAACTGTAACCGAACTCGGGTAGGAAATAGCATATGTTAAATTCAATTGAATATACTGCTCATAATACTTATCATTAGCATAAAAATTATCGCCTACTTTATAATACTCGTCAAACATTCGATAGGATCTTGTCGTATATTGGACAATACCTTTTCTGTTAATGCTGCTATTTTCCCGAATCACAAAATCACCGTTGCCAACAACACCGTCTTCCGAAACAGGAACGGAAGAATCGCCATTTTCGGCAGACTGTAAAACGGCAGTATTTGCCGTCACATTTTTGCTTGTTTCAACACGCTCCTGCTCGGATTTTTCGCCCTTGATATGCACGATCGTTCTGTCGTTTTCGCCGATTTCGCAGCTGCCGTCGCTTTTGATACGGACGCCAAAATCGCCGCTTTGGTCAAAGGCAAGCGCTTCCACGCTGAATGTCTTCTCCGTTTCACCCGGGGCAAATACGAGCTGCTCGTTTTCAATGGCGGTAAAGTCGTCTCCGGATTTGGCGGTTCTGGAATAGGTGGAAACAAACACCGTGCTGTAATAGTCCTCGCCGGAGGTACGGACTACCGTAAGCTCCGCCGCGGGATCCTGCGCGTCAAGCGTCATATCGTTCTGCGCCATTTCAAATACCGGGGGTATGTATTCCTCATCATCCATAATGACGAGCGTGGTTGTGGCATTCGGCGCAACGCTCCCGCTTGATGCGCCCAAAAGCGCCATGAGTACTGTTTTATCCGTCTCGCCTTTGTCGTTATTAACAGGAACGACCGTGACAGCCTTTTCCGTTTCTCCCTCGGCAAAGTGAAGTATGCCCGAAACGCCCTCGGCGTTGGACAGATCATTGTTCAGCGTTTCTACCGCCGCGGTTACTTCGTCCGCTACCTGCTCCTGTTCGTCCTGATTTTCAGAATCAACTCCCAGAAGGGCGTTTCTTGCTTCAAAAATATCATGTTTCGGCTGTGCCGTTTCTGTAGTCTCGTCCGTTTCCGCCTCCGCCGGTTCGGACGCAAGCCGCGCAAGTTCATCCGGCGCAATAACAGTTCCCTCTGTTTTTTCAAGGGCGGCTCCGTTTTCATCCAAAATGGTGTAGTCTTCGCCGTAAACGGCCAGCACATCAATCGCTTTGAACACCACGTCTGCGGCAGCGTCAGCATTGCCGAGCCGTTCGACCTTGATCTCATAGGATTCGTCTGCTTCGGAGATGACATACTTCGCCGCCGTAAAGTTAAAGACACCTTCGCCCGTATCCTCTGCCTGATTGTCTTCTGTATTGTTTTCTCCGTCGTCCGGTTCATCTGCCGGATTTGTTTCTGCGTTGTTTTCTTCCGTTACTGCTGTTTGATCCGATACGGGTAGTTCTTGTTCCGCAAAAGCGGTAAGCCCCGATACCTGCAAGACCATAATAACCGCCAGCAAAAACGCTGTTAGCTTATGTTTCTTCATTATAATGCCTCCTTAAATTTGATTTAAATTTATTGCTTTACCTGTTTTTCCAAAAACCTTTGTAGCATGGCGGCGGCTTCCGCCCTTGTGGTGTTACCTTGCGGATCGAGAATGCCGTCTCCCTTGCCGCACAACATGCCATAGCCAACCGCCCATGCGACATTATCTCTTGCCCAGTCTGCAATCTGCGCCTGATCTGTAAACTGTGCCAAATCGCCGCTTACACTTGTATCAACATTTTTATATTCTGCATAGCGGCCTAAAATCGCCGCTATTTCCTCTCTGGTAATCTTCTTATCCGGTGCAAACTCTGTGTCGGAATACCCGTTTACAATGCCTTCGCTTGCCGACCAGCGTACCGCTTCCGCATAGTAGGCGTTGCCCACGATGTCATCAAATTTCATCAGGTAATTAACTACCGGCTTTTCTTCCATTCTCCACAGCGCTGTCACCAGCATACCGCGGGTAATCGCTTCGTTGGGAGCAAAGATGGTCTCACTCATTCCGCCAAACAGGCCGTTTTCTAACGCATATCGTACATTGTCATAGAACCAGTCATTTTCTTTTACATCGGCAAACGGATTTTTCCATTTTTCCGGCTCTGTCGGTACTGTTGGATTGATAGGATTTGTAGGTTCTGTCGGCTCATTTTTATCTTCCGTCCACTTTGCATAAAGTGTAAGGGACTTTGT
>CBCTHD010000153.1:0-6031 GCA_965146615.1 uncultured Clostridia bacterium | reverse complement strand
CCTTTTTGCAGCTGGATTTGCAGCGTGCAGCAGGCGCCCTGTGCAAACCCTTCCAAAAAAGTGGATAAATCAGCGCTGTCCATTCCCTCACACTGTGCGGGAATGTCTTCCGCTTCCAATTCAAAATATGCCCGGCTTTCAAAGCTCACTGCCGCAAACGCGCGCGCCTCGTCAATGATACCGACAGCGTCGCCAAAGCCGTAGACGCCCTGCGGCGTATTTTGCTGCAACTGCGCCGCAAACGCCTTGCCCATGGTGATTCCTAAGTCCTCACATACCACATGTGTCAAATCAAAGTCCGGCAATTCAATGTGCGTCTCAACATTATATCCGCTGCGCCACACAATGTGTTCTATCATGTGATTCAAAAACGGCAGGGGCGTTTCAATTTTGCTGCGGTAGTCACTTTTTACCGGTGGCGGCGTGAGCCTTACCTCCATGATGGATTCTGTCGTTTTTCTTGTCACTCGAATCATATTTGTTGCTCCTCTCCGGCAGATTTATTTCCGTTCTTTCACTGCCAGCCCGTGGGTGTCAAACCCTTCCACCTTCGCCATCAGATATGCTTTATCCCGCACCATTTCAAATCCGTCTTTGGACGCATAGCCAACGGACGACCGTTTCAGGAAATCAAACACTGATACGCTGGAATACGTTTTGGCAAATCCGCCCGTCGGTAAAATCGCGTTGGGCCCCAATAGGAAATTACACAGCGTCACCGGCGTATAGTCGCCCAGCAGAATTTCTCCCGCGTTTTTGATTTTGGGCAGTGTTTCAAACGGTTTTTCCGTCATCACTTCCATGTGTTCCGGCGCGTATTCATTGACGAAAGCAATGGATTCTTCCAGCGAGTTCGTCAAAATCACACCGCCATATGTATTAAAATTGGTGGTCACAAAGCTGCGGCGTTTGTCGCTGATTTTTTCCAGCTGCCGCTCTACAATCGGAATCACCTGATCCACCAGTTCCCGGCAGTGTGTTACCAGCAGGGACGCGGAATCCGGTCCATGTTCCGCTTCAATCATCCAATCTAATGCCACCTTTTCCGGGTCCGCTTTTTCATCACACAAAATGATGGCTTCGCTCGGTCCTGCCGGCAGCCCCGCGTCGATATGGTTTGCCAGAACCCGTTTCGCCGCTGTTGCATAAGCGTTACCTGGCCCGATAATCTTGTGGCATTTGGGTACAGTTTCCGTCCCGAACGCCGCCGCCGCTACCGCCTGGATACCGCCGACTTTATAGATATGTTTAATACCAATGATTTTTGCCGCCGCCAAAATAGCGTCGTCTACACCGCCCTGCTCATTGGGAGGCGTTACTACAGCAATTTCCGGCACGCCGGCTACCACTGCCGGAATGCCCAGCATCAGCAGCACAGACGGAAAACTTCCCTTGCCGCGCGGCACATACAGGCATACATCTACGATAGGCGTTGTCTTTTCGCCCACCAGCAGCCCTTTATCCACTTCCGTGAACCACATTTCCTCCGGCAACTGTTTTTCGTGGAAATCGCGGATATTTTTTGCTGCATAGGCAATCGCGTCGCGCGTTTCCGCGTCTAAGTTCCGGTAGCCCGCTTCGATTTCCGCTTCTGTCACCGCAATTGCGCTTTTATCCAGTTTCACCCGGTCATATTTTTCCGTATAGCGCACCAATGCTTCATCGCCGTGCAGCCGCACGTCTTCCGACACCTCCCGCGCCAACTCCATATGGGACGTAATATCTGTTTCCGCCCGTTTCATAATCATTTCTTTTTGCTCTTTCGAGGTTTCATCCCATTTCCAAATGTTCATGTTCTTATTCGTCACGCTCCTGTTGCCCGGACGAGTATCCGCGCTTTTAATTTCTTTTTTCTTCTATTATATAGGAATGTTCTATAAAAAGCAAGTCCCATTGACAATCTTTTCACATTATTTTTGTATATTTATGCAAATATACATGTTTTTATTAATAAAAATACATTATTTTTAGTAAAAAATAGGGTTGTATTCTGCCTGGGTTTCTAGTATAATGGAATTAACAAATTTAAGAAAAAATATGGAGGTAGATGACAAATGGCAAAAGAAAAAGTAATACTCGCTTATTCCGGCGGGCTGGATACATCCATTATCATTCCGTGGCTGAAAGAAAACTATGCCTATGAGGTTATCGCAGTATCGGGCAATGTGGGACAGGGAAAGGAACTGGACGGACTGGAAGAGAAAGCGAAAAAGACCGGCGCCAGCAAACTGTACATAGAAGATTTGACAGAGGAATATATCACTGATTTTATTTACCCAACCATGAAAGCCGGCGCTGTTTATGAAGGAAAATACCTGTTGGGTACCTCCACGGCGCGTCCCTGTATTGCAAAACGGCTGGTGGAAATCGCGGAAAAAGAAGGCGCGGTTGCGATTTGTCACGGCTGCACCGGAAAAGGAAACGACCAGGTACGGTTTGAGCTGACCATCAAAGCGCTCGCACCGCATTTAAAAATTATTGCGCCCTGGCGTATTTGGGACATCAAATCCCGTGAAGAAGAAATCGACTATGCAAAAGCGCGCGGCATTGACGTGCCCGTTACCAAGGAAGACAACTATTCCATGGACCGTAACATCTGGCATTTGAGCCATGAGGGTATGGATTTGGAAGATCCGTGGAACGAACCGCAGTACGACAAAATCCTCAAACTCATGACCACGCCGGAAAATGCACCGGATGAGCCGACATATGTAGAAATTGAATTTGAAAAAGGAATCCCTGTCAAAGTGGACGGCAAAGCCCTGAAACCGGTGGAAATGATGGAATACCTGAACAAGGTTGCAGGCGAAAACGGCGTCGGCATTGACGACATCGTGGAAAACCGCCTGGTTGGTATGAAGTCCCGCGGCGTTTATGAAACACCGGGCGGAAAGCTGCTGTACTACGCACACAATGAACTGGAATATATCTGTCTTGACCGCATGACGCAGCAGTTCAAACGCCAAGTGGCAATCAAATTTGCTGACCTGGTTTACGATGGAAACTGGTACACTCCGCTTCGCGAAGCGCTGAGCGCATTCGTGGACAGCACGCAGGAAACCGTTACGGGTACGGTTCGCATGAAGCTCTACAAGGGTAACATTATGTCCGCGGGCAGCAAATCGCCGTATTCCTTATATGATGAAGATATTGCGACCTTTAGTGAAGACGAAGTCTATGACCAGAAGGATTCCGCCGGATTCATCAACCTGTTCGGACTGCCGCTCAAGGTTCGTGCAACCATGCTGGCACGCAACAAAAAGAATCAATAATTTTTTAGAAATATCAATGAAGGGGCCGCTTGCCATAGCAGCCCCTTATTTTCCATAACAGGAGGGACTTATCATATGAAATTATGGGGCGGACGGTTTCAAAAGGAAACCGATAAATCGGTAAACGATTTTCATTCTTCCATTCGGTTTGACAGCCGTATGTACCGCCAGGACATCATGGGCAGCATTGCCCATGCGTCTATGCTGGGACGGCAGGGCATTATCCCGCAGGAAGACAGCGATTTGATTGTAAAAACGCTACAGGAAATCCTGTCCGATATTGAGGCGGGAAACATCGAATTTGAAATTGATGCGGAAGATATTCACATGAACGTGGAGAAAATTCTCTCCGAGCGCATTGGCGACGCGGGCAAACGTCTGCATACCGGACGCAGCCGCAACGACCAAGTGGCGTTGGATTTGCGCATGTATGTCATGGACGAATTGAAAGCCATTTTAGGGCTGGTCAAAGATGCGCAGCAAACCATTTTAAATATTGCGAAGGACAATTTAGACACCATCATGCCGGGCTATACACATTTGCAAAAAGCCCAGCCTATTACGCTGGCGCATCATGTAATGGCATATTTTGAAATGTTGAAACGCGACGCATTGCGGCTTTTAGACTGCCTGAAACGCACCAACGTCATGCCGCTGGGCTCCGGGGCGCTTGCTGCCACAACCTATCCGCTGGACCGGGAGTATGTGGCGCAGCAGCTGGGCTTTGACGCCATCACGCTAAACAGCCTGGACGGCGTGAGCGACCGCGATTTCGCCATTGAAGCCGCAAGTGCGCTTTCCATTTTGATGATGCACCTCAGCCGCTTTTGTGAAGAGCTGATTTTGTGGAATTCCAATGAATTTTCCTTTGTGGAAATGGATGATGCATATTCCACCGGCAGTTCCATCATGCCGCAGAAAAAGAATCCCGACGTGGCGGAACTGATTCGCGGCAAGACGGGGCGCGTTTACGGCGGGCTGATGACGCTGCTGACCATGATGAAAGGGATTCCGCTTGCCTATAACAAGGACATGCAGGAGGACAAGGAAGCCATTTTCGATTGTATTGACACGGTGAAGCTCTGTCTGCCCGTATTCACCGGTATGCTGGCGACGCTGAAATTTAACAAAGACGTGATGTACCGCGGCAGTGGAAAAGGCTTTACCAATGCGACGGACGCCGCGGATTATCTGGTGAAAAAAGGGCTGCCGTTCCGCAGTGCGCACGAGGTTCTGGGAAAACTGGTATTCTATTGTATCCAGCACGACAAGGCGCTGGACGATTTGACACTGGATGAATTTCACCAATTTTCCGATATTTTTGAAGAAGACGTCTATGATGCGATTCGTTTGGAAACCTGCGTGAACATGCGCAAGGTGACGGGTGGACCTGCACGTGAAGCAGTGGAACAGGCGATTGCCGCAGGAGAAGCCTTTCTGGAAACAATTTAATCATACTATTTGAGGGCATCCAACCGGATGCCCTTTTTAAGAAAGTTGCTTGTCGCTTTTTACATCCGCACGCCGGCAATATGCAGATAGCGGGCTTTCTGATACGGATATGTAGCGAGCGGGCGGTTGTCGCTGTCATCCGTGCGCGCCGCTAAAAGTACATCAAACGGTGTTCGTCCCGCTCTTACGACGACGGGCGTATGCTGAAATGTTACCCCATTAAAAGAAAGCTGGATCAAGTCGCCCGGCTCCAGTTCTCGTAGTTTCACCTCTTCGGCGTAGGGCCCGGGTCCCGTGTTGGAGATCAAAAAGTTATATAAATATTCCACGCCGGTCCAGGCGGGCGCTCGGTTGCCTGCAGATAGATAATACCAACCAAACACCGGTTTAAAATTCATCACGCCGCCGCCCGCATAGAGGCACTGCGAGGCAAAATTGGTGCAATCCCCGCCAATCTCCGTAAAATCGTAAAATGCCGGATTGGGATGAAATGCATGCTTATGTGCATACGCCACTGCCTTTTTTCTGTCATACGCCATGGTTGATTGCCCCTTTCCGTATTTTCCTGGTCGACATTTTTCCTAATTTATTATATGATGGGACTATAAAAACGCTACCAAAGAGGAGGGCTCCTATTGAAACTGGTTTCATGGAATGTAAACGGGCTGCGCGCCTGCTTGAATAAAGGATTTCTGGATTTTTTCCAAGCGGTGGACGCCGATATTTTTTGCGTGCAGGAAACAAAAATGCAAGAAGGACAAGCAGAACTGGTTTTGGACGGTTACCGGCAGTTTTGGAACAGCGCCGAAAGAAAGGGCTATTCCGGTACAGCGGTCTTTACCAGGCAACAACCGCTTTCTGTCCGCTACGGTATTGAACTGGAGGAACACAGCCATGAAGGGCGTGTAATTACGTTGGAACTGGAAAATTTTTTCCTTGTCAATGTCTATACCCCTAACGCGCAAAAGGAACTTGCGCGCATTGACTACCGTATGCAATTTGAAGATGATTTCCGCGCTTACCTATTGGATTTAAACCGACAAAAACCGGTTATTGTGTGCGGCGATATGAATGTGGCACATCAGGAGATTGATCTCAAGAATCCCAAAACTAACCGGAAGAATGCAGGATTCTCTGATCAGGAGCGCGGCAAAATGACGGAGTTGTTGGGCAGCGGCTTTGTGGATTCTTTCCGCAAGCTCTATCCCGATGTAACCGGCGCTTACACCTGGTGGTCCTATCTGCGTAACGCACGGGCAACCAATGCGGGATGGCGTATTGATTATTTCCTGCTGTCCCAGGATTGT
>CBCTHD010000152.1:0-6041 GCA_965146615.1 uncultured Clostridia bacterium | reverse complement strand
AAACCCCGGTCCTTCGTAGTCCTTTTCGTTTTGTCTACAGTCTGAGGGCAGGGAATATTTCCCTGCCCTCAGATTATTTATTCTTCTTTTTTCATGATTCGGTAGACGACAACGATTGCCTGTTCCCTCAATGCATTATCCAAAGGTGCAAACAACTCATTGCTTATACCATTCATCAAACCTGCTGCAATCGCTTTGCGTACATATCCTTCCGCCCAGCCACTGCTTACCGCCAGGTCTTGGAATTGTTCTACTGTATCCGCCTGAACCTCAATTTCACCATTTTCTCTCTCATAGGTTTCAACCAAGATTTTAGCCATTTCTTCCCTGGTGATTAGAGCGTTGGGGTTCGCGTTTGTCCCGTCGCCCTGCAGAATACCTTCCTTCGTTGCCGTTGCGATATAATCTGCGTACCAATCCTCTGCCGATACATCTGCATACTCGCCGTCATAGTCCTGTAACTCCATGCCCAGCGCACGAACAAGCATTGTCACAAATTCGGCCCGCGTCGTCTGGCTGCTCAATTCCAGCGACCCTGTCCCTGTTCCTTCAATGATACCTTCATCGAGCATCTCACTGATTTCTGTTTCCGCCCAGTGTCCGCTCAGTTCTTGCTGGTATTGTTCAGATGGTCGAGTCGTGGGCGTTACGTTTGGTGTTGGGGTGCTGTCTGTAGTCGGTGTTTCCTCCGGCGTCGGCGTTGCGGTTGGTGTCGGTGTAGATACCGATACGCTGCCGCCTCCACCGCCACCGCCGCCATGAACAGTGCCACCTGTCGGAGGCTTCGGCGTGCTGGTGCTAGTACCGCTGTTGACATTATCTGAATTGTTGCCATCAAACACCGGTTTCGCCGTTGCAAAATAAACATCGCCCGTTTCCCCATCCTGTTTGAAGTTTATGCTTTCTCCATTCAGTTTTACAGTTTTGATCGTTTTGCCACCCGAATAAAGCTGTACGCCAAGCAGGTTGATTTCTTCGGAAGTATCAAGCTCAATTGTGGAAGAATTGTAAGACACCTCCAAATCCCCTATTGTGCTCTTGCTGCGGAGCAGCTGCACACCATCTTCGTTGTTGACGACATTGGTGCCGTTGCGCAGGATGACTTGATTATAAATACCGTTTTCTTGTTCCACATATGCCAACGTTCCGTCAGTGGAATATGTTCCAAACTCACGCTGTGCTTGCTGCGTCGTATCCAGCAACGTGTAAAAAGTTCCTTCTGTTGTCAGATTTCTGGCTTCCTCTTCAATCGTCAAACGGAATGCGTTTGCTACGCTTTCCGCTACGTCCAAAGTAATATTTTCTGTCGTTCCATTCAGTTCCTGTCCGTGATACATCGGCAGCAGCACGGTGTTAAACGTCGTAATGCCCGACTGGTTTTTCACATAAGTCGCATATTTGGCACTCTGCACGTTACCGGTCGAGTAAGAATACCATCCATCCAAAAGGTTTTTCTCCATGGTATCGTTCTGCTGTACCGGAATGACCTGAATGTTCGCGGAATCTGCGAAATTGGTACGCACCGCACCCGTTTAATCCGTAACAATGACATAACCGGAATGGAGGAACAGGATAGAGCGGTCGTAATCTACGTTGACCGTTTGCCCGCCCACACTCACGTTCAAATAGTTGGGCGTATTCAGCGTAATATAATCGTAAGCATCATTGAGTTCCGAGTCCTTAATACTTCCAGCAATTCCAGTCGCCGTTGGCATTCGAATCGTTTCTCCATTTGGTCCCGTTATAATCCCGTCTAGGTTTGGTCCTTTTAGACCAAAGGTGTTTGCCTTCATAGATGTGTCATTGATTTCTACCGTGTTGTGCCCGCGCGTTGAATTAAGCCATGCGCGGTACGGGTTATTATCATTATAATTCATGTATTTGGGGTCCACCAACAGATACTGACCGTAGGCAAACATGTTGAGTCCCATATCGTCGGCGTGACCATGCGATACCACACCGCCGTCCGCATTGGTCTGAAGATAAATGTCGTTATCCTCCCAGCCGTTGCGCAAATACGCCTTCACGCCAACCGGATACAAAATAGATGTATAATCCGGCTTTTCTCCTTCATCTCTATTTACCGCCCATTTCAACAACGGATCATCAATATATTTTAATACCCGTTTCACCGTTCCATAGTGACTGCTCTGATAGGACGCCGCATTTCCCTGCTGGAAATCCACGCCGCCCGGTCCGGTCGCATTGACCAGATATTTCGCCAGATCGACTAACAGCGGTTTCAGACTTTCCGCTATTTCATAATCCGACACACCGGCCTCTTCCGCTATCGACGCTTGCTGCATGGCCTGCGTAACTGCCTCCGCCGTGTATTCCACCGAGCACTCGGTACAGCTTCCGTCGGAATTGAGAATGGTTCCGCACAGCGCCAAATACCGGTAGCCTGCTACTTCGTTCCAGCCGCCGCGTCCGCCGTTTTCATACGTGGCGCCTGACGCAAGAGGTTTGGTTGCATCATAAAATTCATTAAAGTTAATTGCGATGTAGGAAAGTCCCGCTGTTTCATAGCCGCCCCAGTTGGATTCGATCGATTTTTTGTTCCAGCGGTCCACCAATGCGTCTGCCATAGACCATGCAAATTTCAGCAGTGGTGTGAAGACCTCCTTGGTCATAAATTCGCTGTTGATGAGATACGCCACAGTGGGTATCAACGCCTGCGCCCGGCAGCCAAGGTCCAGATTGTTATAATATCCCGGGTCAGAACCGCGCTTTTTGTAGAAATCCAGCCATATCCGCAGCGTGTGGTAGGCATAGACCTCATCGCCTGTATAGATATACGTCTGGCGATATGCTGATGTAGACATCCGGTTCATTTCCTCATGGAAACGGTATCCGGCGTCTCCCGGCTGCACCCATCTCGGTCCGGATTCTCCGTCATAGGAATAAATCAAATGATCCAAGTTGTTCCATGTTACTGTTTCTTCGCTCCATTCCGCATTGGTGTTGGAAAAAATCACAACATCTTTGCCATCCGGATTGGTGCTGGAACCATATAAATACAGTCGCGCTTCCGTGATTTCATCACTGGCTGAAAGCCCGGTAAAATCAAAATTCATGTAAATCCGTTTGGTGTCGGAATCAGTCGGTGTATTTTCTTTGTTCGTTTTACTAGCGTTAGCCGAGCTTGGAACCGGTTCAGCGTTTGTTCTGATATTCGACTCCTGCACGGAGATTGTTGTCTGATGCTTGTAGTTCTTGCTGGCGTTGTCCCCCGCCGAAATCATTGCATCCTGCGTAGGATAAAATGTCCGATTGGTTCCGTTGACATTCGCCACAATATAAGGTTGATGCGAATCTGCATCCGCACTATTAAAATCTACTTGATACCCATCTTTTTTCAGCGCCACCATGACAAAGCACTTTTTCTTTGAAGTCGCCGCTGCCGCGGACTGCACCTCTTCCACCACATTCGCCGATACCTCGCTGTATCCGCTTGGTACATAAAACTTATCCAACGGCTGGAAACCGGTTGGCTGGTTGAAGAACAGATTGTCAAACGCAATCTCTGCCGTCAAATTGACCCGGCGGTCGGAGGAACCCGTTATGGTTCTCGGCTGATGGTTAAATTTATCTCTGTAGTACTCCAAGACATATTCCTTTGCGGAATCATAGTCTCCCGCTTTGACGGCATCTTCCGCATTTACAAGTGCGCCACCATAGGAATAATCAATATATGGCTCACTCGTCCAGGAACTGCCGTTCCACACGCCAAAGAATTCTTCGTCCGTGATATAATTCGGGTCGGAGTAGTCATATTGCTGATATTGTTCCATGGATTCGTGCCAATAACCGTTTGCGCCAACCAGAGTCCCTTCTCCATCCGACGCAGCGACAGTCTCCTTAGCATCCGTCGCTCCAATCGTCGCGGTGGTTTCCGCTGTCTGGCTTGCAACAGCTTCAGGCTTCAGGCTTTCCGTGCCTCCATTTGCTTGCACTTGTAGCATTTCCTTCAATATTTCCGTCGTTTGTTCGTCAATCGGAATATAATCATCATCTACATTTGCAATTGCACCCTCCGGTTGTTCCTGCAGATCTCCTTCTGCCCATACGGGCAGAAGGGGAACTATCATGGTGACTGACAAGATGAGGGATATTAGTTTTTTACTCTTCATTCAAGACCCCTCCTGACAAGCAAATAATTTTTGCCGCTTGTTCTCTGGTTAAATTTTCTGTTGGATTAAAGTTGTTATTTTCATCGCCGCTGACAATGCCGGCACGTACCAGCAGTTCAACCGCTTCCTTCGCATAATCGCTGATGGACTGCGCGTCATCAAAAACAATGGATTCCGTGTTCTGGTTTAAGGTTATTTCCATCACTTCCAGCGCACGCTGCACCATGACCGCCATGTCTTGTCTGATAATGGTCTGACCAACGCCAAACACGCCCTCGCCGGTACCATCAACGATACCAAGTTTTTCAGCGGTTGCCACATAGGGTGCATACCATTCATCCGCGTTCACATCATTGAATGCTGTTTCCGTTTCCGTCGCTTCAATACCCAAAACGCCCAGCAGCATTTTCACAAATTCTTCTCTGGTCACGCTGTTTCCAGGATTAAAAAAACCGGCATAACCGTCGACAATTCCTTTTTCTGCCAATGCCTCTATGTACTCATAAGACCAACTGTCCTTCGGCACGTCATGAAAGGTTCCATAATTATCCGGGTCAACAGGGTCGGTGGGCAAGTTTGTTTCATTTGTTACAACATTAACTAGCTCGCCACCGGTGCTCACTGCGCTACTGCTGCCGCCTCTTGAACCGCCACCGCCACCAGTGCTTGGGTTTGTTGTGCTGTTCGACCCCGACGCCATTTTCGTAAATGGCTGCGTCTCTGAATAGCTGTTGCTCTTCACAGTCGCCGTCATCACAAACGTCGTGTTTTTTGCAGGCTGTATAAAGACTGAACCATCGTCCGACATCACGCCGGTATTGGAGGATTTCCAAGTGATTTCCGAGCCAAACTTCCCTACTGTCGGCAAATCCAGCGGACTGGATACCGCATATTCCGTAACAACGGTTTTCAGCCACTCCATATCCGCTTTAACGCGGTTTACGTCGGTTGGTTCAAAATAAACCTCAATTTCATAGAGACCCGTTCTGCCGCTGTTTTGCGAGGTGACGCGATAGCGTACATACCGCGCTTCCACCGGCTGAAAATCGATCACATGGTTAGCGCCGACCGATGTACCTTCTGAAACGGTCGTCCAGTCAGTGCCGTTGTCCGACACTTCAATGACATACCCGGTTACCAGATAGCTTCCAGCTACATCCAACTCATTCAAAATGACACGGGAAACAAGTTTGGCTTCTCCGAAATCGACTCGGAGATACGGATTCGACGAACCCGCTGTCCAGGCAGTATCCATCAGCGCATCATTCGCGTTGCTTGCGGTATCACTTCCGGAACTTACCGTTACCGTTCCTGTTGCTGCCATATTGTTTTCATCCACGCCTTTGACGATGAGCTGGAACGAAGTCGTTTCGGTAGCTGTTCCGTTTTTCAACGTCGCAGTCAATGTCACTGTCTCGTCCTGATTGGTGCGTGTCACCACTCCCGTAGAGGATATTACCGCTTCATTGGAGGAAACCCAGGTGATTTCGCTGCCCAACCATCCTGCGGTAATCAGTTTCAAATTCTCTACCACAACATCCTCTGTATTTTTTCCGGCGCCCTTGATGCGGTCAAATGTCAAATTCTCTTTATCCAACATCACTGCCGTTGCCGTTTGATCCGATGTTTCCACCAACAGATTTAAGTTATCCAAAAGCATTACGCCATATCGATCCGCATATCCGGTGCTGAATTTGATAGCGCTCACGTTTTTCGCATTGTTCTTTACATATCCGTCTGCAACCAACGCTCCGTCTATATAAATCTTCATCGCGCCGGTTGTCGTGTTGATTTCATATTTGACACTAATCGCTGTGTTGTCCGTATAAGCTCTTGTCGCCGTTGTATCAGCGCTTCCATTGTTATAGCTTACCGTCCAGGTTGCGTTGGTGTCATCGTTGCTGCCTG
>CBCTHD010000151.1:0-6042 GCA_965146615.1 uncultured Clostridia bacterium | reverse complement strand
TGCGGTAATCACGATTTTATCCGCCAGCGCCGCTTTGATACCCGCCGCATCCGTTCCCTGCGGTATGGTAATATCCTCCACACCCGCCGCCTTTGCCGCAGCAATACTCGTTAATGTAACGGCGTTGACTGTGATGGAAATCGTAGCGGTTTTGCCGCCGTAGGTAACCGTCACATCTGCCGTGCCCGCCGTCGCGGTGTCTGCGCTGTATTCCGCGTCCGCGTTTGCAATCGTTTGCGTTGAATCGTCGGAATACGTCGCGGTAATCACGATTTTGTCCGCCAGCGCCGCTTTGACACCCGCCGCATCGGTATTTTGCCATACGGAGATGTCTTCCACGCCCGCCGCTTTTGTTACGTCAATCTTAGACAAGGAAATCTCCGCTACGGTTACGGTAATGATAGCCGTTTTGCCACCGTAGGTAACCGTTACATCTGTCGTACCTGCCGCCGCGGTATCTGCGCTGTATTCCGCGTCCGCGTTTGCAATCGTTTGCGTTGATCCGTCGGAATACGTCGCAGTAATTACAATTTTATCCGCCAACAGCGATTTTAACGCAGCCGCGTCTGCATCCTTCCACACATTGATTTCCGCCACGTCCGCCGCTTTTGCCACGGTAATCCCTGTCAGTTCCGGCGCTTCTACCGTTACGGAAACCCTCGTGGTTTTGCCGCGGAAGGAAATTTCCGCATCCATTGTGCCTGCCGCCGAGGTATCCAGCGTGTATGTCGCCGCTTCCGGCAAGATGGTAACGGTTTCACCGTCCTCATAGGTTGCCGTCACAGTCACATATTCCATCAAATATTCCTGTACGCTTGCTGAGTCTGCATTTTGCTGCACTGTCAATTCCACATTGTCCTTCGGCTCTGCCGCAATAGACTGAAGATCCGGCTCTGTTTCCGCCACGAATGCCTGCAGCTCTCTCAAGTGGTTGTTACTCGTACGCATATAGCGAATTTGGAGATACCGCGCCTGTACCGACGTTGTAAACGTCACGTTTGCGCCCAGGTCTACATTAACTGTAGAAATATTTATCTCTGTGCCATCCGTTGTTTCTGCCGGATACCAATACAGGCCGTCTAAAGATGTATAAAAGCTGACCGTATCACTTCTGTTGCCGCTCATTGCCAGGCGCGCGCCGGTGAGCGTTTTTGTTTTTCCGAGATCAACAGTGCTCACGCCGCACGGAAGTCCGCTCGACCCTGTATACATCAGGATTGCACCGCCCGTTGTTTCATCGCTGATTCCATTGGTCGCTGTTTGGGCATTGCTTCCCGGATAAACAAGTCCGCCTGTCTGACCGAATATTTCATTGCGGCCCATTGCCAGATACGCCGCATTGCCCGCCATCGGACGGGAAATGGATTCCGTTTCTGTGCCCGCCGTACCGTCTTCGTCCTTGGGTGTCACGGTAAATTTCAGATATTTGCCTCGGTCTGATTCCTGTACTGTGTATTCCCGCTCTGTTGCACCACTGATGGCCGTAAAACCCGTCAGTTCGTCGTCGGAGCTGTACCACTGATAGGTGCTTTCCCCTTCTTCTTTCGTGCCTACATAGTTGTATTCACCGCGCAGCGTCTGCCCGACATTCGCGCCAATCCCATACCCGCCGTCTAGTCCCAGAGAGGAAATCGTGACGTCGCTCACCTGCGGCGTATCGGTTTTCTCCGATAGAATCGGTCCAATTGCAATGGTGCTGACGCGATCCCAACCATAAGAATAGGGCGTTGGCAGTTGGATTGCCGCCTGGATATATTTTCCGTCCATGCTGCCGTCGCTTGGAATGGTATAGGTCAGCGACTTACTTGCCACGCTTTGCGTACTGTAGCTGCTGTAATTGACGCCATACGGCTTGTCAATATAGTACCAGCTTACCTGGTTTTCCAAATTCGCGAGGATCCCGTCTGGATCGTCCAGCGTATAACGCAGCGTCAAGGTTTCGCCGGCGACCGGCGCTCCTTCGATAGCAATGCCATAGACGTTTGGCGGCTGCTTTTTGTCCTCTACAACGACCTCAAGCTGCGCCGTTTGCGTTTTATATGTAACGGTGCATGTCTTTGTGCCTGCCGTCGCGGTATCCAGGGAAATCTCCACATCGTCCAGTCCCAGCGTTTTTTGACTGTCATCGCTGTATTCTGCTGTGAAACTTACCACACCGTCAAATACGCTTTTTATTTCTTCTTCCGTAGCGCCGGTATATACCGTCAAGTCTTTCGTATACAGCGTGTCTTTCACAGCTTCCAGACCGCTCAATTCAATACTGCCGTCCACTGTTACGGAAACGGTTGTTGTTTGTCCTTTATAAGATACCGTCATATCCTTGGTTCCGCCGCCGATAGTGTCCAATTCCATGTCCACTTTGTCCAACGAAACATCAAACGCCGCTGTGCCGTAAACAGCTTTAACACGCAGCTTATCCGCCAAAGCGGCGCGCACTTCTTCCTCCGTTGCGTCCTGCGCTACAGTGATGTCCTCCGTTGTGGACGCGTCCAGTGCATCGGGCAGCGCTTCTTTTAGCACAATTTCCTGAAAGACGATGTTCCTCGTCTTTTGAATGCTGACCTGGATAAACCGTGCTTGTACCGGTTCGCTGAAGCTGGCGTCTCCGGCGTCGGTCAAGAGAATTAGTTCTTCCGCCGCCGCATCCCCGTCGTAGCCTGCCGTATGCAGCGGTGTAAAGTCCGTTTTGTCGCCGGTGAGAGAAGAAAACAGTCTTACGCCATCTACATTGGCGCCGCCGCTGTACGCAACCCGTACGCCGTCCAGTATGCGTTCTTCTCCTAAATCTATCACAATATCCGGATCGTTATCCGGAGCATAGGTATAAATCGCGCCGCCGTTGCTATTTTCTATTCCGTTCACAATGCCGTTGACCATCATCCCCAGATAGCAGTCCCCGTTTCCCGACACATGCGCGCCGTAAGAAGCGCTGCCCACAATCGGTCTTGTCACCGACTCCACCGCTTCTCCCACTGTGCCGTCGCTGTCCACAGGCGTGACGGTAAAGCACAGATATTTCCCCACATCTTCCGCCTTTGGCACATAGGTTTTTTCCGTTGCGCCCTCAATGGTCGTATAGGTTCCGCGTTCCCCATCGGATAGCGCCCAGCTGTAAATGCTATTTCCTTCCTCTGCTGCGCCGGCATAGAGATAGTGTCCTTCCACCGGCTCGCCCACCGTTACGCCTGCTGCTGTGCCGGCGTTCTCAATGGTCACTGCCACCGCTTGCGGCGCTGTGGGCGTTTCCGCCAAAATTGGCCCCACGCCTATCGTCCGCATCCTCCCTTTCCCCGTCACGGTGCTGATTGGCACACGGACAGCGATATATTTTCCCACCGCCTCTTCACCAATGGTATAGCTTTTTCCACCGGTTTGCAAAACCTTCTCGGTGTAGCCCGATTGTGCAGCAATATATTGTGTGTCTTGCACCTGCCATTCCAGCTTGCTGTCCAGTCCGCTCACCGTACCGTCAGGGTCGTACAGGTCGTATGAAACTGTCAGCGTTTCCCCTACGACCGGCGTTCCTTCTATTTTCATATGAAAAACAGACGGATAGGAATCCACTGTGGAATCCGCCGACGCCGGCATACCAAACAGCGCCGCCAACAACGCCGCTGCCAGCAGGAGCGGCAGAAAATTTCCAAGTCGTCTCTTCATTATGTTTTCTCCCCTTTCTATTAACGGAAAATAAAGATTTCATAGACGGCGCCAAAACGCACGCGCACAAAAACTTTATCTGCAATACTGTCGTCTTCTGAAGCCAATATGCTGCCCAGATCGGATGTAGTAACGGTTTTGTTATCCGCATCGACAATGCAAATTGTCGGACTCGTAATGACGTTTACCAGCAGCTCTGTGCTTCCGTTTACATCAATCGCGAGCGTTTTATCTTTTTTCCGGCGCACACTGCCGAAAATCCGTTCTTCGTAGCCGCTCATCCCCAGCACTTGATACTTATTATCACCGTCTTTTGTCATTTCCGTGAGGTTGAAATCACCTACGCGGAACAACACATTAATTCGTCCCTGCGCATCTGCGTCAACCATTGCCAGATCGCCGAACTGTAAATCCGCCGCCTCCATTTTACCACTGCCGTCGACGCGCTGGTCTGTAATGCTGCTGCCGCCATAGCGCACAATCTTACTTTTTTCCACAAAGGAATATTTTTCTTCCTTGCCTCTGATAACCATTGTAATGTTGGTTACCTGATCTCCGGTATCCGACGCAGCCTTGCTAATCTTTGTTATGATGCCAACCGGCGAACTGGTTGTGTCAAGATTTCCCTTGCCCACCGTCGCCGACGCAACTATCATGCTGATAGCAGACGGAACGCCGTCCTTGACATTGTACATTGCGAACGATTCCCCGCTTGTGGACGCCCCATAATATTCTTGATTACTAAAGTAGCTGCTGCCATAGACCATATATTCATCGTCTGAATCCACCTGTTCTGGAATGACAAACACCACGCAGCTGTCGGCGATAACGTAGCGCGTCGGGTCATCGTAACTAACCAGCATACGCGATTGACTCTGGTACCGCATACCGGCAGTGAAAGTAATTTTGGTTTCCGTCAGTTCATCAACGTCGCCATCGCTGTTGGCCGCTTTGGTGTCGAGGAAATTGATTTTCCCATCGGCATTTAGCTGATAGCGTACCATTTCTCGCACTTCCCCTTGTGTATCGGTATTTGCCAACAGAATGCTATAAGCCTCCGCCGCTGAATGCCCGTTTCCGTCTACCGTTAAGCGGTCTGCAAGCGAATAAATTTCCACACTGCCCGTCTGCGTCAGCAGCTTCACACTGTAGGAAGTGCTAATGCCGCCGTCGGACGCCGCTTCCAGAACATATCCAAATCTTTTACCGGTGGAGCCGCCCTGCACATAATAGGCGATTTCACCCGCCGCATCCAAGTAGAACGAGCCTTTAAAATCATTGGTGATTTGCGTTCCGCTTTCACTGACAAATTGGTCGGATACAACGTATTCCATTGTCTGCGTCTCTTTATTGACGGTATATGAGAGCGTAATTTCTTCCTCCGACACCGCCGTGACGCTGCCCGCTATAATATCGGTACACACGACAATCTTTACCGCTTTTTTTCCTTCGCTGCCGTCATAAAAATTGCGGGACGCCGCGATGGACAACAAATCCCCTGCGGAGATTCCATCTAAAGTAATTTCCGCCCCGTTTTTCTGAATGGAATAACGAATTTCCGTGTCATCCAAATTAACGGGATCTTCACCAAACTGGAAACTAATACGCTTCTCCGCCTTGCTGACGCCATCCACCACTGCGGTATGCCAGTCCGTTAATATCAACACGTCGAGACCGCCGTCGTTGTCGTTATCAATGCCACACACCGTTCCGTGCAAATTCAGCAGCGTCTGCACGTCCAGATTCACCGCTTTGCCATCATAGATCCCGTTGTAAAGAATATCTGCATTACTTTCAATCGTTTCATACTGCTTGCGGCTGCCGTCAAAATAGGCCAGCCGGCTGTTGGTCGTGTCCGGCGACAAGTCCGCGCTGCTGAACTCTATAATGTCGTTGCTGCGAGGCGTCACATAGAGAATGGTGTCGAGGTCCGCTGACTCGTCTTCTTGATAGTAAAATTCAACGCTCTGCGCCAAATAGGCCTGCGCACCGCTGCTGCCCGCATCATACGCCACGCCGTCCACTTCCACTTCGCCCTCTTGCAGTGAGGTCTCTCCGTTAATTTTGGTATACTGGTCGGCGGTGACGATACCGCGCGCTTTATAAATGTTGTGATATTCGCTTAAATAGGTCACGCCGCTCTGCTTCTCCAGCTCGGCCGTCTCCCCATAAGCCACCTGTCGTAAAATATCCACTTCCGTTGCCCGGTAGACCATTTCCGCAACCGCGCCGCGTGTGATGGCCTCGTCAGCATTGGCTGTTCCCGATAAAATGCCCAGCGTCGCCGCCTGTGCCAGATACCCCTGCGGATATCCGCCCTGGTTTTCCGCAAAGTAGGTATATCCCAACACGCCGATCATGACACAAACCGCCTCTACCACGGTA
>CBCTHD010000150.1:0-6047 GCA_965146615.1 uncultured Clostridia bacterium | reverse complement strand
TATGAACGTCAAATCGGGATACCAATTTTGAAATGTTGCAAGTTCAATATCATAACCAATGCGTTCAGCAAAAGCAAGAAAATGCGGGAACAAATGAAGTTCAAGCACTTTTGAAACTATTTTAGTATCAGACGAAATTGTATATATGTTTTTGAAAATATCAATAAAACCACGTATTGTCCACTCATTACCTTTAGCAATAAAGTCTGTTAGAGTTGCAGCAAAATCTTTGAGTTGCATTCCAAAAGCAATTTTTTCCGCTTCATTTTTCATTTTGAACAAACCTCTTTCGGTATTTCCACAATATCATCAAGCCAACAGTCAAGGGCTACACAAATTTTAGCAAGTGTTTCCATTGAAACAGGTTCGTCTTTTCCCATTTTCACAAGCATATTTGTTGTAATCCCCGGCTGTTTTCTCATTTCTGTTTTAGTTATCTTTCTATCTATCAGCATTTTCCATAGTTTATTATAACTATAATTCATCAGCAAAGCTAACCTGTATAACTAACCACAATACAGTATATCATAAATACACCAGAGAATCAATATAATATTGCAGATTTAGACATAAAATTCAAGTTTCTATCGCTTTTCAGCCATGTGCCCTGGGTTTTAAAGTAACAAACTTTTTTTGCACAGTGCCGATGGTGTATGTCATAAAAAGAGAAAACAGCACATTTGCAAAATTCTTTTCTGTTTTTGCACTTTTATGCACTGTTCCAGCTGCTGTCTTGTTCCTTTTTCCGGCATGTGATAAAATGAATTCACGATAAAACCACCGGAAGGGGAGAAAAGGAATATGAAATTTCAGGCAGGGCTTGCCCGTGAAGGATATAAGGCGTTTTGGGGTGAAAATCAATGGCTGGCGCAGGAAATGAAAGAGATTTGTGCGACGGAGCAGCTGCACATGACCTGTGCACGGCGGGATTTCGCGGCGGCGCAGGTATGCATATGGCCGCAGGAGAGTGGCACATTGACCATTGGCGGCGCGGCGGCGTTTTCGCCCTTTGGCGCGCGCGGCGGACTGCGGCTGGACGTCCAGATGGACGGCTTTGCGCCGGCGCTGCAGCACATCGGTTATGTGACGGACGACGACGGGATAGAGCGGGCGGATATTTTGCTGGCAGATGAAACGGTAGAGTTGGAAGCGGGACGTGCACAAATGGTTTGGCTGGAAATCCCAATCCCCGCGGATACAGCGCCGGGAGAATACCAAGGCACGGTCCGCATTTATGAGCATTTTATGTTTGAGGCGGAGTCGCTGGCACAGGAACTGCAGTTCACCGTCAGCGTCAAGGGCGCAGTGCTGCCGGAAAAACCGACCTTTTATTTAGACCTGTGGCAGCACAGCAGCAACATTGCGCGGAAACATGAAGTCCCGTTGTGGAGCGATGCGCATTTTGCGATTTTGGAGCGGTATGTGGCGTCGCTGGGTGCACTGGGACAACGTGCTGTAACGGTTATTGTGAGTGAAATCCCGTGGTCGGGGCAGAGAGCGTTTTTAACCACAAATTATATCAGCAACCTGTATGAATACAGCATGGTACGCGTTTCGCGCGGTGCGGACGGAGCGTTTACCTATGACTACAGCGCCATGCAGCGGTATATAGACCTGTGCGCAAGCTATGGCATTCAGGATGAAATCGAAGTGTTCGGATTGTGTAATATTTGGGTGTCGGAAGAAGATGGTTTCGGCGCTTGCTCGGATTATCCTGACGGTATCCGCGTGCGGTATCTGGACGAGGCGGACGGCTGCTATAAATTCATGGACCAAAAATCGGACATTTGCGCGTATATCCGTGCGCTGCATGATTATTTTGTAGTCACGGGGCAAATAGAACGGGTGCGCGTGGCGGCGGACGAACCGGAAGACACGCAAAAACACCGGGTACGCATTGATTTGCTAAAGGAAAACGGACCGCAATTTCAGTATAAAACAGCGGTAAACCATGTGGAATTTATTGAGGAATTTAAAGAGGATATTTTTGATCTTGCGCCACAGCTGCCGTTTGCGGCAAAGGAACTGGAAGCGCTGCAGGCGGCACGCCGCCGGAACAACGGACGCGCGACGTGGTACGTCTGCTGCAATCCCAAATACCCCAACACCTATATTTCCTCGCCGCTGAGCGAAAGCCGGTTGATTGGGCTGCTGACCTGGTATTTGCAGCTGGACGGGTTCCTACGTTGGAACTATACGGTTTGGCCGGAAAATCCGCGGGAGCGCATCAGCTACCGGGCGGCAGAATGGTGTGCAGGGGATACCAATTTTGTCTATCCGTCCCGCGGCGGAGAGGTGCTGCTGTCATTGCGCTATAAAATCCTTAAACGCGGGATCGGCGATTATGAGCTGGCGCGCATGGCAGAAGTATCGCCGGACGACGCGTTGTGGGACACCATTTTGAAGGAAAAACAAATTGAAAAATTCTATCAAGAGGAACGCAGCGGCAATCCGGATAAATGCTATGTACGCGACTATGCGGCATACGACGCGTTGAAGGAAGCGCTGCTGGAGCGCATCGGATAAGGCGTCACGGGAATAAAATGATTGGGCCGCGTACCCATCATGTAAATAAACAAAGGGCGCAGGGCAGACTGTATCGTCTGCTCTGCGCCCTTTTTATCCGTTAGGAATGGACACTCCGCTCCGCGATTTCAATTGCCTTTGTGACCATATTACCGCAGTCTCGGGAGGATACATTCCCCCATCCGCCGTCACGTTTGACGGTTTCTTCTACACCAAGTTCTCTTGCAATTTCGTATTTCAGAGCATCGCTCATCTTGCTTCTGTGATGGCTCATCGGTATTGCCCCCGCTTTTCTTTTTTTTAGCTGACACGAAGGGGACTCCAGAGTCTGCATAGCAGTCTCACGTCCCCCTCGTGGACTCCCCCTGGGACGGGACGCAAGTTCGCATAAACCCCGCATAAAATGCGGGGTTTCCGTCCCGCAAGGAGCAAAAAGTCAGGCACATGTCCCGACTTTTTGCATATCTGATGGAAGGGGACACCCCTTCCAAACCCCAGATATTCGGTTCGTCAACAGCTTTTCTTTTTTAATCATTTTCATTTAACTAATTCTGAAAAGCCATGGTGTCCGTAAACTTTTTTAAAGTTTACATAAGCATAAGAGAGTCGAACCTCATGCGGTTTCCGGACAGAGACTTTTGTAAACTGCCTGAAACATCGTTCCCGCACGACGTACGATATTTGTCTCTCTTATGCGTTTATTATGTCGCATACGCTGCAAAATATAAGATGAAATATTTTGCAACGCATTCAAATTTTTTTGAATGCAAAAAGCGGCGGATATGCACCTAATGCAGAGTAAGACACGGCAGCGAAAAACACGAAGCGGTGCATGTCCGGTACAGTGCAGGCACATGTCCTATAGCGGCAACCTGGCCGGCAGCACTGCTACAGCAAGTCTTTGGTTTCGCACAACAAGTTCCAGTGCGCGGCAAGCACCATGGCGGTGCGGTCAATGCCCAAACGGGAACTGTTGATGCATAAATCGTAATTTTCCGGCTTGCCCCAGTTATGGTTGGTATAATAATCATAGTAGCGTTTGCGCTGCTTATCCATTTGCCGGACCAAAGCAATTGCATTTTTCTCTTCCAACCCTTCCAACTCCATGCGGTGTCGCACACGCCACTCAAATGGAGCGCTGATAAAAATGCGTAGCAGGTCAACATCTTCCTCTTCCAACACCGTGTCGGCGCAGCGTCCCACGATAATACAATCCTCCTGCGCGGCAATGCGGCGAATGACGGCGCTTTGCATTTGAAACAAAATGTCCTCGGCAGGTTTGCCGCGCTCCACAAACGGACCGCCTTCGTAAATGCCTGTAAACAGCCAGGAATTTGCCGCCTTTTCCTCCTTACCCGCAAACACGTCCTCTGGAAGCTGGGCGTGCTCCGCCGCCATGGTAATTAGCTCCCGGTCATAACAGCGGATACCGAGGGCGGCGGCGAGCTTTTGCCCGATTTCCCTGCCGCCGCTGCCAAACTGCCGTCCCAATACGATAATCTGATGTCTCATGCTTCTTCATCCTCCTTCGCTTGTTTTGCCGTTTGCCGCGGCGTTTTTTTCTTTTGTGCTTCTTTGATTTTTTTCAGCAGCCGGGGCGAAAATGCGCCCTTGCCGCGTCTGCGGCGGCGTTTTTTGAGCAGTATTACCATAGCGAGCAGCAAAATAGCCGCAAGAGTTGCACAAGCTATGACCAGATAATGCCGCATACTTTCCACCACGCATAGCGTCATAGTTTCTCCTTCCATGGAAAAAACCAGCGCGCTGCCGTCCTGCGTATAGTCAATGTTTTTCCAGCCGTCCCCGTCCCGCGCATACAACAAAATTGTCTGGCGGGTGTCGGGCGGTGTAAACCGCAGCGTATGACGGTTGTCCGGGTCATCCGTCTCCGTCAACGCCACATCCCACTGCTCCACCGCGTTTTGATACCACCGCACGGACATGGTCTCCGCATCGGACGACACAGCAGACAGATGGGAACGCTCGTTGAACGCACCCTCCGCCAGCAGCAGGGAATGTGTCCCGTCGCGCATGGCGCTGCTGGCAATCGTCGTGATATAGGCCGCGTAAACCGCGTCAAATTGCTCGTCAAAAATCAAGTGGTGGTAATCAAAGTCGGGCCATACGCCATAGCAGCCGTCCTTAGCCGGAATCTCCGGCAGGGTCAAATCGGAGAGGTCCGCACCATACTGGAAGGGGATTTCCGCCACTACTGCGCCGTCCGCCCGATAGGTCAGGGTAAAGGTTTTAAAAGCGCCCGGCAGACCGGGCTGCAGCAGCAATGTCTGATAGTCGATGGGGGCAGCAATATCGCCGTAGCTGACGCCGTCGATACCCGCCAGCGATTCGCTGACAAACCGGTTACCGCGAATATCGCTGTCTTCGTCCATTGTTCCGGCAATCGCGCCAACCGCTTCGCCACCCTCCAGCACCCGGACCAGCGAATAGCAGTTGAGCAGTTTTGCCGCATAACCTGCAATACCGCCAATGTATCGGCTGCCACTGAGCGTACATTTGGCATAGCTGCTGCGAATGGTGGAGGACGCATATCCCGCAATACCGCCCACATAATCGCCATCACTGCTTTGCACCTTGCCGTAGCCCTCGCAGTCCAAAATCAACCCCAAATCCATGCGTCCGGCGATACCGCCGGCGTTGTTCTTTTTCGCCGTAATTTCACCGCGGTTGACACTGCTTTGAACAATGGCTTTGGTTTCAAAGGTAAATTTCAAAGAATCCTGTCCGTCTTTGGAAATGTCGTCCTCCGGGTCCAGGTCATATTCAATTGCCATGGCGCCGGCAATGCCGCCGACATTAATGTCGCCGTTCACACTGCCTTCGTTCAGGCAGCGGCGCGCCTTGCCCATGGTGGTACTGTTGATGTCCTCCTCCGAGGTGTCCGCCCGAAGTTCTTCGGACGAGTCATATCCGCTGTCGTCAAGAATACTGATAAATAAATCCAAAATAACTTGAAACTGCGTGCTGATGGCGCGCAGATCGTCCGTCAAACCATTTGCCGCCGCCGTGACGTCCTTGCTTAAAAAACTGACCTCGTCGGAGATGCCGCTGACTGCTGCATACAAATTATCTCCGGCGCGTCGGTAATCGTCGCCCAGCTGCACAAAGGCGACAGGATCCTTTTCCGCGAGCGAGTGAAACACGTCGGCTAGCGCTTGAGCGGAATCGGCGGCGTCGCGTATGGCGGTTTCTATGGTATCCACAGTATCGGCAAGCGGGTCCAACAAATCCTGGACCTCGCCCATTGCCAAATCCAGCGATTCCATTGCATCGCCCAAGGAAACCATGGACTGGTCCAGTGCGCTGAGAGAGGAATGCAGATAGGAAATGCCGTCTCCAAGCTGCGTAAATCCACGCGACAGCGTGCTCCATTCTACATCAATGCGGAAATTTACCGCCACACTGACAAACGCGGAAGCACTGGAGCGCAGCGCCTCCCACGTGCTGCCCATGGCGGCGGATATACTGCTCTACCAGGCGGACTTCGTCCCCGTGGGCGACGA
>CBCTHD010000149.1:0-6155 GCA_965146615.1 uncultured Clostridia bacterium | reverse complement strand
CGTCTTTTTCCTTTGCCGGCGCCAGCATGGACTTTGCCAGCGGCCAAAGTCCCGATGCAGGAAATATTTTAAAGACGATTTTCAGCTTGCTCTTTTCCGAAACCCGTGCCCATATAGCAGATGCAGGAAAAATCATTCTGGTGGTTGTTTTGCTGGCATTTATCGGCAAGTTCGCGCCGGAGAAGGAAAAGGTGTTTGACAGCGCCTTTTACGTCAGCTATGTCGTTCTGTTTATCCTATTGTTTTCCTCCTTTCGCTCCGTTGCGGACATCGGGCGGGAAACCATTGAAAATCTGTGCGTATTCATTGACACCTGCTTGCCTGTGATGAGTTCGCTGGCAATTAGCGCGAATGAGGTGAGCAAAACGGCGGGCACCATGGGTATTTTCGCCGTTGCAAACACCATTTCACAGCTTTTGCTTCCCATCGGCTTTATGCTGGCCGGCATAGCGGCAGTGAACCACCTGTCAGACGATTTTTCCTTGCAGCCGCTCTATGACTGTGTAAAAAAAGCTGTCCTTTGGGGGCTTGGTATCATCATGACCGTCTTTTCGGCGGTACTAATGATGAGCGGCGTTACAGGAAACGCGCTGGATAATGTCGGGGGCAAAGCGGTCAAGTATGCGGTTGGAAACTTTATTCCGTTTGTCGGCGGCGTGCTGTCCGATTCCCTGGAAAGTATTATTGTATACGGAAAACTGATTAAAACCGCAGCGGGTACGGCGGGCATACTTGCCCTGCTCTATATTTGTCTCGCTCCGGCGATAAAAATGATTGCAATTATCTTTGCCTATAAGCTGTGCAGCGTCGTGCTGCTCCCCGTTGCAGATAAACGCATCACCGGCGCGCTAGACGATGTAACCGGCGTTATGAGTATGATTCTTGCGATGGTTCTTTGCTGTGCAGCGCTGTTTATCATCGCGATGGGGCTTTTGGCAAATATGCTGTAATATACTAACGATAACCTATTGACCAGGCTTTCCTATGAGTCAATAGTCCCCCTGGAGGAGAGGCGTATGACGTTTATCAAAAACTATGTCATTTTGGTAGTAGGCTGCATCTTTTTGAGCACGTTGGTGCAGACCGCTTTACCGGACAGTCATTTAAAGAAAACGCTGCGGTTTGTGTTGGGACTCATTTTGGGCGTCATTATTATTACCCCATTTGCCCAATTTGGAGGTCAAACAAATGGCATATCTTTGCCTGCCGCGCCGACGGCGCCGCCGCTCAGCGAGCAGCAGCAACAGCAAATGGAAACGCTGATGGAACAGCAGACTCATACGTTATTCCAGCAGACGCTGGAGCAAACGATACTGCGCACAATTGTGGAACATGGTGGGTCGGAAACAACAGAAGTGCATGTGGACTGTGATACGAGCGGTGAAGTCTATTCCATTACCATCGTCTCACAAGACCGCACACTGCCAACACTCATTTCACAAAATTTTGATATCCCATTGCAGAAAATTCATCTCAGTGCGGAAGGAACCGAATGAAAAAAGGATGTGTTACCATGATAGAACTCAAATCCATCCGAAATCTATTCAGTCAAAAAAAGGGACTTAGCAACCTTTTTATTATATTATTAGCCGGTATCCTGCTGCTTGTCCTTGGCGGCGGCTTCGGCTCCAAAAAGGAAACCTCCTCCACATCTTCCCCGCAGGTACAGCAAACCAGCGCTGAGGATTTGGAACGAAGGTTGGAGGAAACGCTTAGCCAAATCAAGGGCGTCGGTAAAGTGAAGGTCATGATTACGCTGGAAGACAGCGGCAGCTATGAACTGGCAACCGATACGCAGGATACCAAACGAGGGGAGGAAAGCAGTATTGAAGAAAAAACCGTAATCGTCAACGGCGGCGGTGGTTCATCCCCCTATGTGGTGCGGGAAAAAAGCGCCAATGTGAAAGGGGTCATTATTGTAGCGGAGGGCGGCGGCGATCCGGCGGTTTGCGAAACCATCAAAGATGCGGTCGCCGCAGTGCTTACCGTCATGCCCCACCGCATTGAAGTTGCCAAAATGACGTAATTTTATACTGGAAAGGGAAACGCAAATTCAAAAATTTTACAGCCGTTTGTTTACACGGCGGATTGGAGTGTTCACATGATGTTCAAGAGAAAACAAATCATTCTGGTTTTATTGGTAGCAATGGTTGGCGTAGCAGGATATTTAAATTGGGCCTATCAACGCGGCAATGACGCCGCCAATAGTGCGGAGCTTGCCGTCAATCCCGACCAATATGAAACTGCACAGCGCCCGCTTGGCGAAAGCGCCCTCGTCAACTCCGACGTGAGCGGAGAAACAGAGGAAGCTGCGGAAACAGAGCCTACCGCGGTAGAACAAGATGTTTTGAAACAGGCGCGAAGCGACAAGGACCTCGCCCGCAGCAAGGCAATGGAAACGCTGAATAATATGATTGCCAGCCCTGATACGACCTCGGAAAACAAAGCGCAGGCGCAAAACGATTTGAACACAATGGCAACCAACATGGAAAAAGAAGGCATTGCAGAAGGATTGCTCAAAACCAAAGGGTTTGCAGATTGTGTTGTGTTCGCGACCTCTGGTCAAATCAACGCTTCCGTCAAATGTGAAAATCCGTTGGAAGCGGCTGAAGTTGCCAAAATTCAAGATGTACTAACCTCTACGTTTGGTGTCAGCGTAGATAAAGTAATTATCACCGAAGTCAAATAATTTTCTGAAATCCCTGCCCAGCGGCAGGGATTTTTATCGAATCCTAAAAAGCCATGCAGTATTCCTCCATACAAAAAGAACCTGGAACGGAATCGTTCCAGGTTCTTTTTGTAATTTTTTTGTATTTAAGCATCCCTTTTATGAGGATTGATTACCCACCAATTGCATCCCAATTTCATAAATCTGGTGTGCTGCGCCCACAATACCCATACTTTTTGCATTTTGACTCATGGTTTGCAATGTCTCTCTGTCCATGAGCAATTCCAGCAATGTTTCTTTCAAATAACGCGGCGACAGCTCCCGTTCGCAAATAACCTTTGCCGCACCTTTTTTCTCCAGCGCCCTGGCGTTATATTCCTGATGATTGTGCGTCACATTGGGTGATGGAATCAAGATAGATGCCTTCCCCGCAGCGCAAATCTCGCTCACGGTAATCGCACCCGCTCTGGCGATGACAACATCGGCGTCGGCGATTGCCTGGTCCATGTCATAGATATAGGGGACCAGTTTTACCTGTGCCGGCAGCGGCTGTGTCCGCTTTTTCACGTCTTCATATTCCCGCTTTCCCGTCGCCCAGACAATTTCTACATCAGTATCCATGTCTCCCACCAATTCCGCCATGGTATCGTTAATCACCTTTGCTCCGAGACTGCCGCCCACCACCAAAACCGATGGGCGTTCATGTGTCTTCTGTCCTGCCGCGGCTACTTTCACTATCGTTTCGCGGATTGGGTTTCCTGTTAAAACAGTTTTTTTCTCTGATATATATTGATTTGTGTCTTCGAAGCTGATTGCCACTTTATCGACAAATTTGGATAAAATTTTTGTGGTTAGCCCCGGAATCACGTTTTGTTCGTGTATCAATGTTGGGATTCTTTGCAGATGCGCACAAAACACCGCCGGTCCACTGACATAACCGCCGCAGCCTACCACCAAATCCGGCCTGAAATCCCGAATGATTTTTCCTGCCTGGCGTACGCCTTTCAATGCCTGCCATGCGATTTTAAGGTTTGCCATTGTCAACTGCCGTTTAAATCCCGCCACTTCGATATAGGAAATGGGAAACCCTTAGAGTGTCACAAGTTCTGTTTCCATTCCCCATTTTGTACCAATAAACTGTATTTCTGCGTTTTCTTTTTCTACAAACTGTTTTGCTATGGCAAGCGCCGGATTGATATGACCTGCCGTTCCGCCTGCCGCCAGCAATACCTTCAATGCCATCCTTCCTTTCCGTCCTTCATGGTATTTGCACGCCCGACGTTATCTCCCGTAACGTGCACTCCGCCGGGCAGCGAGCCTACTATTGTTCTGTACGGCCGTACTGCGGTAGGATTGGGTACGTGCTTGCAGCTGATCGCGTGTGACAGCTGCCGGACGTGCGCTCGATGTCCGCCGTGGCGTTGCCGTGCTTTTCTGTGCCGCAGGGCGCGGTTTGCCCTCTTTATATGTCGGCTTTACGCCGGATACCGCCCTGGTTGATTGTCTGGACACATTGAGCACAATTCCCATACTTGCCAGTGTAAACATAAGCGATGTACCGCCTGCACTGAAAAACGGAAGCGGCATACCTGTTACCGGCATCCATGCGGTAACTACCGCAATATTAATAATCACTTGCACCATAATAAGCGCCGTGATTCCGATTGCTATCAAAGAACCTAAGTTATCAGGCGCTTCCATTGCAATTTTAATACAGCGGAACAGCAACAGTGCAAACAAGAGAATGACCAATGCTGCACCAATAAAACCTAATTCTTCACAAATAATGGAAAAAATAAAGTCATTTTGCGGTTCCGGAATGTTCAAATACTTTTGGCGGCTGCGTCCCAGCCCCAGCCCAAACAATCCCCCCGACCCGATGGCATATAAGGACTGTACTCCCTGCCAGCCTGCGCCGGTTGCGTCCTTAAACGGATCGGCAAAGTTTAAAATACGTGCTGCACTATAGTCATCCTTGAACATTATGAACAACAAGCCGCAAATAACAAAGGGTGCGAACACCATAAAATTCCGGATACGTGCGCCCGCAACAATGACGATAATCATTGCCACAATGCCAATCAGCATCATTGCACTTTTATGCGGCTGCAGCAGCAGCGGCGCACAGACCAAACCAATGATAACAAGATATAACAAACAGCCTTTTTTAAAACTCTGAATGCTTTCTTTACTTTGACGGGAGCAAATACAGGCCATAAGCAGTACAATACCAATCTTAGCAAGCTCCGATGGCTGTAAGCTGAACGGACCGATACTAATCCAACGACGTGCACCATTATATTCCTCGCCGACAAACGCCGTTACCAGCATCAATAGCCATGTAACCGCCATATAGATAAATACCACATTGGGTTTTGCCAGCACATGATAGTCAATTTTAGACAAATAAATCATTATTACAAAGCCTATAACGGCAACAATCAGTTGTTTTTTCAGAAAATACATACTGTCGCCCTGTTTATATAATGCCGTAACGGAACTTGCACTGGCTACCATAACCAGTCCAAAAAACAGCATAATGATGATGATTGTCAGCAGTTCAAGGTCCATTCTCCCTTTTTTCTGGAAAACGGTGAACGCTTCTTTGAAAAGTCCGTTTGGTTTCTTTTTCTTTGCCATCAGCCTGTTTCACCCCCTATCTTTTTGATTATCGAATGCCTAAATAGGCAAGCACACCAAGTATGACGCTGACTGTAGAAAACACACCGACGATTTTCCATTCACTCCATCCACACATTTCAAAATGATGGTGAATAGGACTCATCTTAAACAAACGTTTTCCTGTCAATTTAAAACTGCCTACTTGTAAAATTACCGACGCTGTTTCAATGACATAAATGCCGCCCGCAATCAGTAAGAATAACGGCATACCGCTAATGACGGCTACGCCTGCCACCGCGCCGCCTAAAAACAGCGATCCGGTATCGCCCATAAATACTTTTGCGGGGTGTTTGTTAAACCATAAAAACGCCAGACATCCCCCCACCACCGCAATGGAGAACCCAGCCGTGCTGTTTTGTAACGCTTTGCCGGCTGCATAGAAAAACAACATCACAACAGCGCTGACACTCGTCGCACGCCCGTCGATACCATCGGTCAAATTGACCGCGTTTACTCCTGCAATAATCACCAATACCGCGAACGGCAAATACCAGATTCCCATCTGGAACTGTATGTGTGTAAACGGAATCAACAATACCGTTGGCAGTACACCATTGATATAGAGAATACCGACAAAAATGACAGATGCAACGATTTGCATCAGTAATTTTTGAATTTCTGTCAGTCCCAAGTTGCGTTTCATTTTTACTTTGATAAAGTCGTCAATAAATCCAATGGCGCCAAATGCTAGGCTCAAATAGAGCAGCATGATAACTTTAAAATCACGCCAATACACTGCCACGCAACCAACGAATACCGCCAAAATAAAAATGACGCCGCCCATTGTTGGCGTTCCGGATTTTTT
>CBCTHD010000148.1:0-6162 GCA_965146615.1 uncultured Clostridia bacterium | reverse complement strand
TTCATATTGTTCTACGTAGTCTACAGCATCTGCCACGGTGCGGATATTCTGCGCGTCCTCATCGGGAATATCTACGTTGAACTCTTCTTCCATCGCCATGATTAGTTCTACCATGTCCAGCGAATCCGCGCCCAAATCTTCCTTTAGTCTGGATTCCGGCTTAATTTCAGTTTCTTCCAGTCCCAGCTGGTCTGCCAATACTTCGCGTACCCGTTCAAACATGCTGTAATCCTCCTTTTCTTTACATGAGCAACCCGCCGTCCACCTGGATAACCTGCCCGGTGATATAACTTGCCATATCGCTGACTAAAAACGCCACCGCGTTTGCAATATCGTCCACCGTGCCGAATTTTTTCAGCGGGATTCCCTTCAAATACTCCTGTTTCACATCATCGGGCAGTTTATCCGTCATATCCGACTGGATAAAGCCCGGCGCCACCGCGTTGCAGGTGATACCGCGCGCCGCAAATTCTTTCGCGACCGATTTTGTCAACCCAATCAATCCCGCCTTAGACGACGCATAATTGATTTGTCCGACATTTCCCATCACGCCCACCACAGAGGACATGTTGACAATGCGCCCACTGCGCTGTTTAAACATCTGGCGGCAAACTGCTTTTGTGCAGCACCACGCGCCTTTTAGGTTGATGTCCAGTACATCGTCCCAAGATTTTTCATCCATGCGCATTAGCAAATTATCCCGCGTGATACCGGCGTTGTTAATCAAAATATCCACGCTACCGAAGTCCGCCGCAACGGTTTTCATGAGCGTTTCCATTTCCTCTAGATTTCGTACGTCACCAGGCATAAATGCTGCTTTCACGCCCGCTTTTTCCAGTTCTGCCACCGTGCCCGGCGCATCCTGAGACCCCGGGATATCGCAAATCACTACATTCGCACCCAGCCCTGCCAACTTCAGCGCCACCGCTTTGCCGATACCGCGTGCGCCGCCTGTAACGACTGCCGTTTTCCCCGTTAATTCCATCTCTGTATCCTCCCTTTACTTTCCAAAATGCGCCAGGACTGCCTGCAATGACGCCACATCTTCGGCGTTCATTGCCACAACCTCCCGGTCGATTTTTTTCACAAAACTCGTCAGCGTTTTTCCCGGTCCAATTTCCACAAAGGTGTCCACACCGTCCGCTATCATGTTCCGGATCGTTGCTTCCCAGCGCACCGGACTGCTAACCTGTTTGACCAAAATTTCTTTGATGTCCCCTGTAGACGGTACCGGTTGTGCCGTTACGTTGGTGTAGACCGGTATTTGCATGTCGCCCACCGTCACATTTTCCAGCGCGTCTGCCAGCTTCTCACCCGCCGGCTCCAGCAGTGCGCAATGGAACGGTGCGCTGACCGGGAGTGGTTTTGCGCGTTTTGCGCCCTTAGCCGACGCAATTTCACAGGCTTTCTCCACCGCCGCTTTTTCTCCCGCTATCACGAGTTGCCCCGGACAGTTATAGTTGGTCGGCGCAACATAGCCCGCGCCCGCTTCCTGTGTCTCGCGGCACGCCGCTTCTACGTCTTCATTTGCCAGTCCCAGCACCGCCGCCATGCCGCCGACGCCCAACGGAACTGCCTCCTGCATATATTTCCCACGTTTGCGTACCAGTTTAACGGCTTCGTCAAACGCAATGGAGCCCGCCGCGATATGTGCGCTGTACTCGCCCAGACTCAGCCCTGCCGTCACATCAGCTGACACGCCGTTTTCCGCCAGAACTGCCAAAATCGCGGTTTCTACCGTGACGATACATGGCTGTGTATTTTCTGTAATCATCAGTGTTTCGTCGTCGCCGTCCCAAATCATTTGTTTGATATCGAATCCCAGCGCCTCGTTCGCCTGGTCAAACACCTGCATTGCTGCCGAATAGGCTTCCGCTACATCCTTTCCCATACCCACTTTCTGTGCGCCCTGACCTGAAAACAAAAATGCTGTTTTCCCCATTTCTTTTCTCCTCCCTCTACTTCTCTTAGCGAATCGCTTTCCATTTCATCACGACACTGCCATAACATAATCCGCCGCCAAAGCCCGTCATGGCTATGATGTCTCCGTCCTTGAGTTTTCCTTCCGCATTAGCGTCATAAAGCGCAACCGGGATGGACGCCGCACCCATATTTCCATAAAACCGCACACAATCATAGACAACGCCGTCTGCAAGGTTCAACCGTTTTGCCGCGCCTTCAATGATGCGGGAGTTCGCTTGATGCGGAACCAACCAATTTAAATCTTCCATTTGTATACCGGAGGCTTCAACCGCTTTTTTCGTCGCCCGTATCATGGCGCGAACCGCAAATTTAAACACTTCTCCGCCATTCATCCACAGTGTCTGCGGGATACCGGAAACACGTTTGTCCAATTCCTCCTGGCTTTTTAAGATGTTCAGCAAGGTGATGTTATCTCCCAGTTCTCCATCTGCACCAAAATGGTGCCCCATGAGTCCATAGTCTTCTTCCGTCGGCTGCACAATCGCCGCGCCCGCACCATCTCCAAACAAAATGCAAGTTTTGCGGTCTTTCCAGTCCGAGGTTTTGGTTAGAGTTTCCGCCCCAATCACCAAAATATTTCGATATTCGCCGCATTTGATAAAACAATCTGCAATATTCAATCCTGCTAAAAATCCTGTGCAAGCGGTGTTAATATCCAAGCAATTTGCGCCTTTCGCGCCGATTTTTTTCTGCACCAGGCAGGACATGTGCGGCGTTAAGGTTTCCGGTGTAACGGACGCCACAATAATCATATCCACATCTTCCACGCTGATACCAGCGGATTCCACCGCCTCCTTGGCAGCCTCCGCCGCTAAATCGGACGCATACACATCCTCCGCCGCAACACGACGCTCTTTAATGCCTGTGCGCTCTGAAATCCACTCGTCTGAGGTATCCAAAAATTCCATCAAATCAAAATTGGTCATAACCTTTTCCCCAACCGCATGACCAATGCCTGCAATTACTGAATGTTTCATTCTGTTTCCTCCTTCAAACTTCTATTATATCGCCGCCCGGCTGTGTGTCGGCGGCTGGTCATTTCTTCATTATGCGGTTTTTCCGCCCCGCGCGGCGTCACTCCCCTGTCTGTGGCGTAAGTTCAAAATAGCGTTTGATATCCTGTAGAACGCCGCTTTCCACAAATTTTGCCGCCTGCCGCAGCGCGTTGGAAAACGCTTTTTTATCACTGCTGCCATGCGCTTTGACGACAATGCCATTGACGCCCAACACCGGTGCGCCGCCATATTCGGTATAGTCCATTTTCTGTTTTAATTCTTTCATGCCGCCCTTGACCATCAGCGCCGCCAATTTTCCTTTCAAATCGCGCAAAAAAACCTGTTTCACGTTGCCAAACAGTACTTCTGCCGTGCCTTCCATCATTTTCAGAATGACGTTGCCGGTAAAGCCGTCTGTCACAATGACATTCACATCGCCATAAGGCACGCGTCGGGCCTCGATATTGCCAACAAAATTAACGTCGTTTTGCACGCTCAGCAGTTCAAATGCCGCCTTTGCCACGTCGTTGCCTTTGCCCGATTCTGTACCAATGTTGACCAAGCCGACCTTGGGCTGCGGTATATCGCACACCTTCTGGGCGTAAAATGCTCCCATGACAGCAAACTGTTGCAGCCATTCACTTTTGCATTCCGCATTTGCCCCCACATCTAACAAAATTGCCATTCCTTTATCCGTGGGGATCGGTGTCGTCAGCGCCGGGCGGTATAGACCTTTAATACGCCCCAGCAATAGTGTGGAAGCTGCAATCAGCGCGCCCGTGTTGCCCGCACAGACAACTGCGTCCACTTTTCCCGCTTTCACATCCATGACAGCGCGCACCAAGGAAGAATCCTTTTTGGAGCGTACGGCACGAATGGGACTATCCTCGCCTTGGATAACCTCGCTGCAATGTACCAGCTTTAGTTTCGATTGATCAAACGTGTATTGTTTCAATTCTTTTTCCAATATGTCCTTGGGACCATACAGCCAAACCTGCATCTCCACCTTCTGCAGCACATCGACCACGCCCGCTACCACAGCCTGTGGTGCGTTGTCCCCTCCCATTGCGTCAATCGCCAAAATCATCTTTTCAACTGCCACCCTTCTGTTCCCTCTGCTTCTGCCGGCTCATCTACCGGCACCAAGATAAATTTCCCACGAAACACCTCGCGGTCTTTTCTGTAAATCAATACCCAGACGATAAATTCCTCGCCGCGCTGGCGTCTTACTTCCGCCTTCGCCACGAGCTGGGTCCCGGCATAAACCGGCTCTTTATATTTGATGTTTGCAATGCCAACAATCGCGCTGTGCACGCCAACTGCAGCGATACACAGCGTTTCCGCCATCGCATAAATACTGCTACCGCGCACTACTTTAGATTTTTGGAACACCATAGATCGATCCGTTTCCATGACCGATACAGCACGCTGTCCCGGCTGAATATCAATAATTTCTCCAACCAATTCGTTTTGCTGCAGCGACGTGATTTTGTCCCGACTGCTTGCCGCAAGCCTTTTGACCCGTTCCCGGTGCTGGGCAATGCCAAGCTCCATACGGTCGAGACGAATTGTCGGCACGCTTACACAAAACAATTCCGCCAATTCCTCATCTGTCAAAAAAGGATTTTTTTCAATTTGACGGGCAAGCTGCCGACGGCGCTGCTGCTTATTGCTGCTCATTGCTGCTATCTCCTTTTTCATTCTATGACTTCTCATTTCTGAAATTTTCTTAAATTATTACCACAGTGTTATTACCTGGTCATAATAACTGTTTCCTATTATACCTGTTTTCGCATAGAAAATCAAGTCTTTTTTACAAAAACTTTTCGACAAATAGTACTGTAATCTTCCGGTATGCTCCATGAATACGCTTGGGACCACTATGTAGCACCGCGTCGGCTTTCCCTGCGCCGTCCGTTTCACCCAAATGCCATCCCCTATTGTATTGGTCTGTACTGTGCCCATTATAAACATTGCCGGAAACGGTCTCTTTCCCCGTTTCCGGCAACTTCTTTTTTTGATTTCACTTTTCTCTGCCTGTTTTCGTTATATCTGCTCCTCATTTTCAGTCCGTTTGATGGACAAATTTGCCGTCCGTTGCTATACATTTATTTACTTGTTCCACCCGATTCCTGCTGTGCCAGTTCTTCTTTCAGGCGATCAAGTTCATCATATCCTTTTGCTTTTACCATCACTTTGCCTTTCGCGTCCAGCTTCTGATAAAGCTCCAGCATCTCCCGGTCATCGTCGCTTAAGAACACCAATTCCCGTTCCTCGCCGGTGAGCAGAAAATCTGTCGTGACATGGAAGTAGGCCGCAATTTTATCAATATGCCGAAAATAGGACTGGTTGCGTCCCGCTTTCCACTCACTCATTGCAGAGGCGTTGAGTCCAATATCGCTTAAAAATTTCTTTTGGGAAATGTGTTTTTTTTCCAAAAGACTGATAATTATCTCCAAAGTCTCCAAACAGACGCCTCCCTTTTTGTATATTATTCACATAAATTCGTAAAATACGAATTTTATACTTGACGATACGAATTTTATGCCGTATAATGTACTTGAAATACGAACTACATTATTTGCTTTTTTGTATAATGTTAGTATAACACAAATTTTTTACGTTGTCAATTATTTTTAAGGAGGTATCTCATATGTATCAAAATTTATGTCATGATCTGGCACTTACCATTACAGAAATGAGCCGCTGCACAGCAGACGAATTGGAACATGGTAACACCGTGTACCGAAAAGTCCTGGAGCAGCGCAACAATGCAGCTAGTACCCTGCAAAAGCAGCTTCCCAAAGAGCTAAGGACGGCTTGGGACAAATACCAAGTGCTCATGGAACGCTTTCATTTTATGGAGCAGGAAGTGCAATTTTTCAAAGGCTATTGCAGTTATCCTGTCCTTATGGACCATTTCCGCCAGGACACGGTTTCCCATCAAAAGCTGCTGCAAGAGCTGCTTGACAAATTTCGCTGATGCAGAAAATGTGCCGTCCGTCAGCAAATAGACGGAAAAGAACCATGCCCCGGTTTCCGCAGAATCCGGAGCATGGTTCGTATTTTACGAATTTTATACCAATAAATCGTGACTGACTTATATCATCCCCGTCATGTTCTTTCCAATGAAACGGTTTTCGTTTCGCCCGGTTTTACAGAATACAGTTGACCCTCTTTTAAA
>CBCTHD010000147.1:0-6162 GCA_965146615.1 uncultured Clostridia bacterium | reverse complement strand
TAAATCTTTTTTCATTTTTTCCTAAAAAATACTTGACTTTTTATTTGCAGGCTAATTGTTTTTTCCCTCTACCCCCAACCATTCCAGCAGTTTAAACCGGATTTCAAATTTTGGCTGTCCATCTTCCGATGTCACCGCACCATCTTCCGGCTCCTCCGCCGCTACATTGGTAATTGCATTTCTGGTCTTGGCAGAGATTTTATTTAGAGATGTCTCCGGCATGTCGGCAGTACTTTCATCTACAAAGCACAACGGCGGAAACATGACGCACCACCAGTTATGCCCTGCACCTTCGCCAATTAAGACGCGCAGCGCGGGATAACGTCCGGCAGGCAGTGTTACATTGCCGTACTGGCGCACTGGAAAATCAAAAACGCCAAGCTGAACGCTGACGGGATAGTCATATCCCTGTTTTTGAATTTCATCCAACGCAGCCGCACGAATATCTGCCATATGACTGCGAATCTGCTGTTCCGCTTCCGCCGTGTTCTGCGCTTCCTCCAGCGGCAGGCAGGTCTCTGACAAAATGCGGTCCCGCACCTTTATTTTTAATGCCTGGTCCGCTTCACTGTCGCTGTTTGCCAGCACATGAAAACGAATGAGTTCACCGCCGTACATCACGTCGTCCGGTTTACTACTTCCCGCCGCAACCGCAACAGAAATCGCCAAACTCAGCGCCATAATTGCGCCCAATGACATGCAACTCAGCCGTACTGCCATAGTTGCGGAGAGTTTTTCCTTCCATTTGACCCAAATACATCGTATGTTTTGTTTCATCTTATTTCACCCTGCTTTTCTTCCTACGCAAATCAAATTTTTCTTCCTGTGGTAATTTTGTTTGTAATAACATTGTTTACCTATCTTTTTGATTTTATACCAGCGTATCGAAAAATTTCACAATAAAAAAAGCCGGACTTCTCAAAAAGTCCAGCGTTATTTCTGTTTTCTATATTATTCTTTTTCTTTCCGTTGTTCCTCGTCCAAAACCTGTGACAGGCATTGATAAAACCCCGCATAAAGCTCGTTTCGTTTATCTTTTAACTGATGTTTCATTTCCACCGCTTCCTCCCTGCCAGATACCCGGAATGCAATCTCCAACTGCGGCAGCCGATTCTCCCGGTAAGTACATTTCACCAAGTAGGAGATATCGTCCAGCGGCACATAGTCCACCTGAAACTCATCGCTGCGTTTCTCCTCTTTCATCTGCTCCTGCACCAGCTTTGTCAACTCTTCGCGGCGCGGCAATGGCAGTTTTTTGACAAAAATCTCTATGGCTTCTTTCCCTGATTCTGTCAGCATATGGTATTGCTCTGCTTTATAATGATAGGAATGCACAAATTCGGATTGGTTCAGCTCATACAATGCCTGTTTGAGGTCAAAATAGTTGACGGCATATGCCTCCACCAAAATGTGGATCATCGCATCCTCCGGCACTGCGTTATCATATTTATGAATAATATATAAAATTGCAATCTTTAATGTTGAATTTCTCTTGATTACGGGTTGTTCCATAAGTCCACATCCTTTTCTTTTCCACCATTCGGTAAAATGCTTCTCAAATTTATGACAAAACTAGAGCTTTCCATTGAATAATCCAGTTTAACCAGGTATTCCAATGCTGAACGACCAGCACCAACAGCATTATCCACAAAAAACAGATAGTGCATTTTCTTTTTTTCTTCCAAATGAAAAAAGCAACAATCAACATTATCACGATATTTATAAAATACCAAAGAAACATCGACCAATTCCCTATACCATTTTTCACAAAAATCCATATATGTAGCATTTCATTCATGCTTCCCACAATATAGACAATCAACGCAGTCAACACAACAGCCCATGCTGCCGTATTTTTATTTTTGAAAACTAACACCAATGCTGCTAAAACAAAAAGTAGTAACAAGCAGAATGTATACAATCCCATCACCTCAAAATGACTATTGGATATTTCTTTGCTACAGGGACCTTCTTTTTCGACAAAACCATTATATCACAACGCGCGCCTAATTTCAACTTGACGCGGCAGATATTTTCTACTATAATATTTAGTAGTACCTTTCGATGGCAAAGATACGCTGAAATGGATAACCCAAAATGAGGTGACATGATTGAAACGAAGAATTGGACTGATTCTCGCATTTGTAATAGTGGTAGGACTTATTGCACTCACGACGCTGCGCTTACCCGTTCCGACGGACAAGCTGGAACTCATCAGCGTTGCGGCGGATGGCGACCGTATCACGGTCAAAGGACAGATTACCGCACCCCTGCGGTTTGTTGCTGGTATTGAATATGAAAACACAGCGAATGGCACAACCAAAATCCGTGTTCTTTCCACCTTCCGCATCAAGGGACAAAAAGAATTCACAGTGAATGTGAACAATAGCGAAGGAGCTGTAAAAGAAATCGTGTTCTATGACAAATCCGGCGGTGAACAAAGTGTTTGGACAGGAGAAATCGCGCCAGAACAAGCGCCGGCATCTACACCGATTCCCGACACCTCCCTTTCCGCTGTGCCGGAACCTTCTCCCGAATAATGGACCGTAAAAAGCATTATCCAAAGAAATATTGCAAAAAACCCTTGCACGAGGCTCTTTCCTGCCACTATGCAAGAGTTTTTTCTTTTTGCCGTATTCTATGCATACTCTGCCGGCGGATATTCGGTGCACAACAGGCGGTACGGCGCTTCATCTTCTTCAATTTCCGGAAAGCGTCCCACATTTTCATAAAACCGGTTATCCGTATTGTCATCATTACACATGGAAACTTCTCCAATGAGCACATCGCCGCTGCCGGGCACCACATCAAAATCATGGTATTGATGTGGCCAGAGCGTGATACTTTCCCCGGGACGCAACTCCACACCAGTTCCCGCCGGAACATAGTAACTGCGCCCATCGGCATTGACCAGTACGTCGGAATCCGCCAGACCACCTTGCCCATCATCGTTGTACAAATGAATAACCAGCGTTCCGCCGCCACGGTTAATGATATCCTCACTTTTGTGCCAATGGAAATGCATGGGGGAATGCTGTCCTTCCCGCAGCATTAACAATTTTTCAGCATACACCTTTTGATATTTAGGATTATTTTGATTCCCATTACGCAGTGTAATCAGTGCAAATCCCACTTTTTCAAAGTCTCCGAGTCCATAATCCGTAATATCCCATCCCAGCATGTTATCACGAATTTCATCATATTGGTGGTTTTTGGTTTGCCATTCTTCCGGCGTCCAGTGACAAAACGGCGGCAAAACAAACCCATGCGTCTGTACCAACTGTTCCATGTCCTTGATAATTTGATTAATTTGTGAACGTTTCATTTCGCGCACGCTCCTTTTCTCCCGCAATTTTACATCTGTTCCACGTCCGCGCGATAGGGCAGCGCCGGAATTCCGCCTTTTTTCTGCACGCACAGCGCACCGCTGCAATTACCGTAATGCAGTGCAACTTCCAAGCATTCTACAGTAAGTTCTTTGCGGCTGGTGATACCAAGACGCAGTAATTCTGCCAAAAAACCGCCCCAAAATGCATCGCCTGCTCCCGTTGCATCTACCGCATTTACCCGCCGACCTTCTATTGACCCCGTGCCACCACGAAAATAGTATTTAGCGCCTTTTCCGCCCAGGGTCTGTACTACCACAGATATGTCAAAGCGTTCCATCGTCTCGCTGATTTGCGCTTCTCCTCCTACAAACCCGAGTTCCTCCTCCGAAATTTTGAGTAAGTCTACATAGGGCAGTACTTTTTCTACCTCTCGTTTCGCCGTTTCAAAATCCCATAGCGCGCTGCGATAGTTGATGTCAAAGCTCACCAATTTTCCGCATTGCTTTCCTAACCTCATGCTATACAGCACTGCTTCTCGCGCTGGTTGTTCCGACAAGCTAACCGAACCCGCATGAACCACTTTACATCGTTGTATCTCTTCCTCTGAAATGTCTGTCGGACGCAGCAGCATATCTGCTCCAGGCTTTCTGGCAAATGTAAAAGACCGTTCTCCGTTTTCATAGAGTGTGACAAATGCAAGCGTGGTAACCGCTTCCTGTGTGAAGGGGTCGCAAAGCAGCTTCACACCCTCCGCTTGCAAAGTTTGTGCTAAAAATATGCCAAAGTCGTCATGCCCGAGTTTCCCAACAAATCCGCTCTGTACACCGTTGCGGGCGAGCATCACCGCAACGTTTGCCGGCGCACCTCCTGCATGTTTTACATAGCTGTCCCGTTCCTGTCCTGGCGTGAAATCGACCAACATTTCCCCGATACATACCGCGTCCATCGGTTTTCTTCCTCCTCATCAAAAAAAGCCCACATATAACATCTACGCGGGCTTTTTTGTTATTTTACCGCAGCAGTCCGCTGCTTCCAAAACCACCATATCCGCCCAGCGTACTCTCCAGCAAATTATCTATCACACTTCCCACCGTGCCGCTAATATACAATGCCATCATCAACCCAACAATCGCCACAGCAATAAGCAGACAATAGAGCGCCTTGTCCTGTCCAACACCGAGTGATTTTGCAAGCGCAATATACAGCAGCACCATCGCAAGCGCCTGTGTAAACAGGTAAAAACAAATACCAAAACCTGGTGAAATCATGATCAGTAGCCAGGAAATTACATTGATGGCAGCCGTCCCGATACAAGATACACCTACCGCCCCCATCACACTTTTAAAGGAAGCATGGCTGCGCATCGCCTTAGCAAAAGCAAACGCCAGTACACTTAGAATTGCCGTCCAAAGGAGACTTGATAAACTGCCTTCCAGCCACACCAAGCCCACCGGGTAGTCAATATACTGCATCACATATGAACCTAAAATAGTTTTCAATACCCTTGGAACGCCCACTGCTGGAATCATGCCGGCTATGATTGCATTGATGATCCAAAAGAGAATACCTGCAGTACAATCTTTCTTTTCCGCCGCAATGCGGATAATTTGCACCGGGTGCGCAAAAAAGTGTGTCAAAATCACCCAGCAGCGTTTCACATAGTTTGCAAACGGTCCGCTTTCCTTTTTGGGAATCATATAGGACTGCGGACGAATTTGAACCGACGTTTGCTGTGGTTCTGTCTTTTCCGGCTCCGTTTCCGCTTCTTCCGGCAGCTGTCCATCATAGGCCTGCTGAACATTCACCTGCACCGGTGTTTCTCCGGACTGTTGCGGTCGCTCCGGCTGTTGTTCCTCCGACTCCCGCAGTTCCGCTTCTTCCGGCGTCTCCAGCACGTTTTCCGGCTGCGCGCGTTCATCTACCGGTGTTTCTTTCGGTACAACTTCCTTTTGGCAATCACATTCCTGTCCTTCTTCCAACGGCTTGCCGCAAAATACACAAAATTTACCCATTTCTTTTCCCTTCCTTTTCGCGTCCTACCGGAGCCAAGCTCTTCGCTTGCCGATGAATTGTTGTCTAAACTATTTCTGTCATAATTATATCAAATTTCATGCAGTATGTCAATCTTGGAAAACGGCAGGAAGTTTGAAAAACTCCCTGCCGCATTTAGCTACATATCATATCACTGTCTACCGTTTTGTTTATCTCACTTGTGGATCCAGGAAGAATACTATATCATTTCCTCCAGCTTTTCCGGTTGCACAAAATTCCACTTCATTTGTGCTGTTTAAATTCACATTTGTTGCTTCATAGAATTGTCCCGGCTCTAATGTTTTGGAAAGCAGGACAATATCTGTTTTCTTGTCCTTAATTTCCAGCGTCGCAACATATTCGTTTGTTGCCGGATTGTGCAGTGTAACATTCATCACCGCATACGACTCATCCAGTGTCATGGTAAATTTTTTTTCAGCACTATTCACATCCTCCAGGCGAATTCCGTTTTGGAAGGTTTTATTTTCCTTCAGTTCGCCATAAGGAAATGTCAGCTGCGTCACATCCATGATTTTGGAGCCAAACACGCCGTTCCCCTTGTCCGGCATAGCGACAACACTGTGGAACGCGTCCTTTTCTCCCAATATTACTGTTTCGGTTTCACCGTCCCATGCAACTGGCTTGCCCATCACACCACCAATCGCACGTATGGGCAGGTAGGTCGTACCATTGTACATAATGGGATAAACCGTCTGTCCATTTACATCTGTAAAGGTCTGTGTTTTCCCGCGGAACTGCACCGAGACCTTAGCATTGTGATCGACGGGAAAACACAGACCTT
>CBCTHD010000146.1:0-6191 GCA_965146615.1 uncultured Clostridia bacterium | reverse complement strand
AACATCAAACTATGTTGTAACGGAAGTGACAGAAATTGACCAGCCGCCCATCGTGCAGAATGACCGGACCTTGGTGCCGATTCGTGCGCTGGCGGAAGCGTTGAATGCAAAAGTGAACTGGGACGGAGAGAAGCAGACCGATACCATCACGTCGAACCCAGTAAAGCCGGAATGGGAATTTGAAGACGGTATTGCTATCGTGAAAACGGGCAGATATTCTCGTGTTTATCAAGAAGACGGAACCTTGCTGCTTCCCGGGCAGTATGACAGTATTGTACGGTATGGAGATATACTGGTTGCAACAAGTGTTAGCTATGTTGCGAAGTCTACAACGGCGGAATTTTATGATATGGACGGCAGCGAACTAATGGAGCAGAAAGCCAATCCCGAGATTTTATATGTCTTTGGCTATCTGTCGGTCAAGTGGATAGATTGGTCGGAGGAAGCCCTGAAAGACGGCATTATGCCGTCGCATTATACGGTACTTGATAAAGAAGGAACGGTTGTCTTAGAAGACGCAGATGAAGAGGCGTATCAAGCATTTAAACAGGAGCATTTTCCGGTGAATGTTGTGGCGACAAACTTCCTTTATGGCGATCAAGAAGGATTGGTGAAAGTAAAGGTTTTCACGGAAGATGAGCAAATACGCTATGGATTTTTCAATGCGGATTGTACCGAGATAGTCATTCCTTGTGAATTGGAATCTGCGAGTGATGTTGTAAATGATCGAGTGGCAGTCCGCATAGACGGCAAGTGGGGCTTTATGGATACGGCAGGGAACGTCATCGTTGCGCCCCAATACGAAGGCGCCGACTCATTCTCAGGAAATGTCGCGCCGGTGAAATCCGGTGGGTTATGGGGATTCATAGACAAAACGGGTGCTGAGAAAATTGCGCCGCAGTATGAAGAAGTCCGGATCTCAGGAGACCAATCGGAAATAAGCGTAAAAAAAGATGGAAAATGGGGTATGATTGACTCGGAGGGAAACATCACGATTCCGTTTCAATATGATGCGAGCCTATCCTTTTGGGAGGACTTGGCAGAAATGGAAGACAACGAAAAATATGGTTATAACAACCGGTGCGGCGAATGGGTGATTCCCGCACAGTTTGATTCCTGATCTTTGTTCTCAGAAGGACTGGTCGTGGTATATCAGGTTTTAGATGCCGACAATGTACAGGAGGCGGTGATTGATAAAACCGGGCAGTTCGTGGTAGAATTTGGAGAATACAACATCTATGGCTGGGGATTTTTCAATGGGTATATTCAGGTAGGGTTTCCTGCATATGGCACAGTTGGTATTTTAGGAGCTGACGGCACAGAAATTGAATGTAACCAGTTTAGATGGATTTGATTGATACAGAAAAGCAAAACAGCATCTGCATTGAAACGGCAGATGCTGTTTTTATGCTATGAAAAAACCGGCATAGCTTGTGCTATGCCGGTTCGGACAATAGATTTCATTACAGGTAAAAATCGTGATTGGCAATGGTGCTGTGATAATCGCGGTTGTTTACAATCCAGAAATTAGTTGCCGTGCGTGGGTTGAGAAAATAGAGGGCGCTGCCCACCATGTTATCGCCGACCAGCGCACGTTTGGCAGCAATGATGCTGTCAGCGGATGGTGTATTATAAATCGACCCATTGAGCACCGGCTGGAACTGAACGCCGTGCTGCTGGTCAAAAATGACGCCATAGATGGTGTCCGGAAATTCGGAGCTGTCCACACGGTTCAAAATTACATTGCCCACTGCAATTTTGCCGTGCAGCGGTTCACCGCTGCTTTCTGCTTCGATGATACGCGCCAGCCAAAAAATTTCATCATTTGTGTATTCATAATACCGTAGAGCGGTGGGAACAGTGACGTCTGCTTTGGTCACAAGGACCGTATAGTAGGTCTGGTCCCAAGAAACTGTTCCACCCAGTTGTTCGCACAGAAAGCGGACAGGGGCATAAGTACGTCCGCCAATTTGGTGAATCGCCGCGCCGGTATTGACGCGCTTTCCGTTGACGGTAGCATAAGGGGAGCCAACGGTCAGTGTCAATTGCATTCCGTTTTCCACAATGGAAACCGTTTTGGTGGATTCATTCCAGGAAAGACTGTCCGCGTTTAATGCATCACTAAGCATACGAATAGGGGCATAGGTTGTGCCGCCGGAAAGGTAGGCGTGTGCATCACTGCGAATCAATTGTCCGTTGACGGAAATATCAATGGGTATATCATAGTCCGTTGGGGTCGCTTCCGCCGGAAACAGGGATAACACTAGCATCACCACGGCAAAGAATGTCAATCGCATTTTTTTCATGTTTAGAGCACTCCTTTCACTCGGGAGCGGAAGGTTCAAAAGGGTTCCATAAGCGAGTATGCTACAAAAACCCATGGGTATAGTATACCATAGGTTACAAAATGATTACAATGCTAAATTTCTGGAAATCGGACATATCCACGCGACGGAGAAATGTCCGAAAAAAATGGCTGCCTGTGTAAATTTACACAGGCAGCCATTTATATCTACATTGTTTCGGGAAGCGAGTTTATGTTATGCGTTAACGTTTATCAATGGGCACATAGGTAAAGTGTGGGCAGACGCTTTTGTACGCAGGACGAATAATACGCCCGCCGGAAATTACCTCTTCAATCCGGTGTGCACTCCAGCCCACAATACGCGACATGACGAACAGCGGCGTATACAATTCAGGAGGGATCCCCAACATTTTATAGACAAAACCGGAATACATATCCACATTTGCCGAAATAACTTTGGAATCTCCTTTCACTGCTGCAAACACCTTGGGTGTCAGCGTTTCCACTGCCTCATAGAGTGCGTACTCCGCACCAAAGCCCTTTTGTGCCGCTAGTTCTTTTGCCTTTTCTTTAAGCAAAATAGCACGCGGGTCAGACAGGGTATAAACCGCATGCCCCATACCATAGACCAGACCGGATTTATCACCCGCTTTTTTCTCAATGATTTGTTCCAGATAATATTCTACTTCATCCAAATCGTCCCAATTCTTTACATTCTCTTTGATGTCCTCCATCATTGCCATAACTTTTGCGTTTGCGCCGCCATGTTTGGGGCCTTTGAGAGAGCCAACTGCCGCCGCAATCGCAGAATAAGTATCCGTACCACTGGATGAAACCACGCGACAGGCAAACGCCGAGTTGTTTCCACCGCCATGCTCTGCATGCAGCATGAGCATGAGGTCCAAAATTTCCACTTCTTCACGCGTGTATTCGTGATTGGGGCGCAACATATGTAAAAAGTTTTCCGCTGCCGACAGATTTTCCTGCGGCGAATGGATAATCAGACTTTGCCCTTCGTAGTAATGATTCTTTGCCTGATAGGCATAGGCCGTCATGGTGGGCATACGCGCAATCAATTCGATGCATTGCCGCATCAGATTGGGCAAGCTGATGTCATTTGGCGTCTTATCAAAAGAATAGGACGCCAAAATACAACGCGCCAGCTTATTCATAATGTCGGGACTGGGCGATTTTAAAATAATATCTTCCGTAAAGTGAGACGGTAAAGGACGTAGGCTGGATAAAATAGAAGTAAATTGATTCAACATCTCCCGGTCCGGCAATACACCAAACAAAATCAGGAAAATAACCTCTTCAAAACCAAGCCGGTTTTCCTTGCGGCAGTGCTCCACCAAATCATTGACACGAATACCGCGGTAGAGCAAATCACCGTCCACTGGAACCTTTTCGCCGTCGTCAATGATATAGCCGCGCACTTCACCAATGGATGTCAGCCCTGCTAATACGCCGGTTCCATCAGGGTTTCGCAGTCCGCGCTTTACGTTGTAACGGCTATAGTCCTGGCGGTTGAGTTTATATTTCTCAGCTGCTACTTTAATCAACAACTGAATTTTATCAGCGTAGTCAAACAATGAAATTTTCCTCCATTTCATTTCAAAATATTGTGCAATCCATGTATCCAATCCGTAGATGTTATTGTATCCACACAGTTCCCTGCCGGAATTTACAGAATGTCTATTTTTTAGTATACCATAAATTGTGACAATAGTCAATAATAGAAATAAAATTTTGCATAATTGGACAAGCTGAATTGCAAAAAACGGCAAAGAAAATAATAAAAAATAAAAAAATAGAATTTGAAATTCGCATAAAACAAAAAAGAGGGGTATGCATACATATCCCTCTTTTGCAGGATGTTATTTTTAAACTTGCAAAATTATAATTTTTCGGCAATCTGCTTCAAATAGTTCCCAAATTCGTCTTTGAGGTCGTCGCGGCGAAGCGCGAACTCAACAGTTGCTTCCAAAAATCCCATCTTGTTACCCACATCATAACGGCGGCCAATAAAATCATAGGCATACATGGATTCCTGTTCACTGAGGAGTTTCAGCGCATCCGTCAGCTGAATTTCTCCTCCGGCGCCGGGTTTGGTGCGTTCCAAGCAGTCAAAAATGGCAGGTGTTATAATATACCGTCCCAAAATCGCGACGTTGGAGGGAGCGGACGCCGGCGCCGGTTTTTCTACCATATCATTTACCTGGTAAATGCGGTCTGCCACTTGGATTCCATCAATGATACCATATTTGGAGACATTTTTAGGATCCACCGTCTGCACGCCCAGCAGCGTCGTTTGGTATTGGTCGTAGACGTCAATCATCTGTTTCAGACAGGGGGGCTGTGCCTCCACAATGTCATCCCCTAGCAAAACAGCAAATGGTTCGTTGCCAATAAATGTTTTGGCGCAGTGAATGGCATGTCCCAGTCCCAATGCTTCTTTTTGCCGAACATAATAACTGTTGGCAAGATTAGAAATGTCTTGCACCAACTTAATCAGTTCATGCTTTCCACTTTTCAAAAGCTCGTTTTCCAGTTCATAGGCTTTGTCAAAATGGTCCTCAATGGCGCGTTTGCTGCGTCCTGTGATAATAATAATATCTTCAATACCGCTTGCCACCGCTTCCTCGATGATGTATTGAATGGTGGGCTTGTCCACAATGGGAAGCATCTCCTTGGGTTGCGCTTTGGTTGCCGGCAGAAAACGCGTTCCGAGACCTGCTGCCGGGATAATGGCTTTTCTTACTTTCATGTGTCTGTCCTCCTGTCTCCTTTATAGAATCGTGATGTGATGTTCTTCTGCTTGCTGCCGAATTGGATCGGGAAGTGACCGGTCACAAACCAGCACATCAATATCCTTGAGTCCGGCAAAGGTGAACATCATACATTTATCCAATTTTAGATGGTCCATTAGCATCACCTTTTTGCGGGATTTGCGAATAATTGCGCGTTTGATGTGGCACTCGTCGGCGCTGCCGTTGGTGAACCCTGTGTCAAGAGAAAAACCGGCAGTGGTCATAAACGCAATATCGACATTGATGTTTTTTATGAAATCCATTGCATTTGCGCCGGAGATTGCCATGTTTTGAGATAAATATCCACCGACAAGCAAAATTTCAATTTTGTCATGCTTACTTAGTTCCATCGCGATGTTGGGCGCGTTGGTCAACACCGACATTTTCTGATTGGGAATTTGGCTGGCGAAATACATACCAGTTGAACCGGCGTCGATATAAATACTGCGACCTTCCTCTAAAAGCGGTACAGCCTTTACGGCAATAAAAAGTTTACCGTCACGGTTTTCCTGTTCTCGCTTGGTATAGACGTCCTCACGCATTTGTTTCACGCTTAGCGCGTCCACAGCGCGCGCTCCGCCGCGGAATCGCACGACAAACCCCTGCCGCTCAAGCTGCGCCAAATCGCGGCGCAATGTCATGCTGGAAACGTCAGGACATAATTCTTCCAGCTGCGAAATCTTTACTTCTCTGTGCTGGGCAATATATTGTTTGATGGACTCTAATCTACGGTTTATCATGACCTTTTGAAACCTCCGACGGCTGTTCTGTTTCTTTCAGTATATCATAATCCGGCGGGTTATTCAACAAAAAATTAGAAAAAAGATAATGTCCATTGAAAAGATATTTAAAATAGTATTTGCACTTTGCCGCATACTATGGTAAGATACTATCATAAGATTTCACGACGGGGAGAGGATTGGCTTTGAAAAAAAGGGAGAACTTTTCATCCCGGCTGGGATTTTTGTTTATCTCAGCGGGATGCGCAATCGGACTGGGAAATGTTTGGCGGTTTCCCTACATCACGGGGCAGTATGGCGGCGCAGCATTTGTGTTGGTCTATCTGGTCTTTTTGA
>CBCTHD010000145.1:0-6207 GCA_965146615.1 uncultured Clostridia bacterium | reverse complement strand
TAAAAATATGAGTGGATACCGTGCGCCTTATGTTCCGGGATGGGACACGCACGGATTACCGATTGAAAAACAGGCGATTAAGGCATTGGGCATCACGCCGCATGAAGCGGGTGTGTCTAAATTTCGGCAGAAATGCGGCGAGTTTGCAGATAAATATGTGGGAAACCAGCGTGAACAGTTCAAGCGCTTGGGTGTTATTGGCGACTGGGAACACCCCTATTTGACCAAACAACCGGAATTTGAAGCGAAACAAATTGAGATGTTTGGCGAAATGGCGAAAAAGGGGTTTATTTATAAAGGGTTAAAACCTGTTTATTGGTGCGCTGATTGCCAGACAGCTTTAGCGGAGGCGGAAATTGAGTATCAAGATGATGATACGGTTTCTATCTATGTGAAATTTAAAGTAACGGACGACAAAGGATTGTTTGCAGATGTCAAAGAGGACGTCTATTTTGTCATTTGGACAACGACCACTTGGACACTTCCGGCAAATATGGCAGTCTGCTTGAACGAGAATTTTGAATACAGCCTTGTGAAAAACGGAAATGAGGCGTATGTCATTGCCAGCGACTTGGTAGACGAGGTATGTAAAACGGCTGGTATTACAGATTATAGTGTTATCAAAACACTGAGAGGCAGCGAGATGGAATTGATGACCTGTCAGCACCCGTTTCTGCCGCGCCAGTCTGTCGTTATCTTGGGTGACCATGTTACATTAGAAGCTGGTACCGGTTGTGTACATACGGCGCCGGGACATGGTATGGAGGACTTTGACGTCTGCCAGAAATACGGCAACATTGAGACAGTTGTGCCGGTAGACGCAAAAGGATATTTAACGGAGGAAGCGGGACCGTTTGCGGGGCTTTTCTATGAAAAAGCAAACGGGGCAATTTTGGAGCGGCTGGAAGCAGATGGTACACTGCTTGCAAAAGCACATATTTCGCACTCCTATCCGCATTGCTGGAGATGCAAAGAGCCGATTATCTACCGGGCGACGGAACAGTGGTTTGCCTCAGTCAAAGGGTTTAAAGAAGAAGCACTGCGCGAAATTGAAAAAGTAGAATGGATTCCGGCGTGGGGCGAAGAACGCATTAAAAATATGGTGCAGGACCGTAACGACTGGTGTATTTCCCGCCAGCGTGTTTGGGGCGTGCCGATCCCGATTTTTTATTGCAAAGATTGCGGAAAAGAACTGATTACCGATGAAACAATTCAGAAAGTAGCGGATGTGTTCCGGGAGAAAGGTTCAAACGCTTGGTTTGATATGACGGCGGAAGAAATTCTGGGGAAAGACTTTGTTTGTGAATGCGGCTGCAAAGAGCTGACCAAAGAAACGGATATTATGGACGTTTGGTTTGATTCCGGCTCTTCTAATGGCGCAGTACTGATGCAGCGGGAAGACTTACATTGGCCGGCTGACCTGTATCTCGAAGGAAACGACCAGTACCGCGGCTGGTTCCAGTCATCACTTTTGGTCAGCGTGGCGAACACCGGAAAAGCGCCGTATAAAAGCGTGTTGACACATGGCATGCTGATTGACTTGGAAGGCAACAAAATGTCTAAGTCCAAGGGCAACGGTATTGACCCACAGGACGTTATCAAAAAATACGGTGCAGATATTCTGCGTATGTGGATTGCGTCCGCGGATTACCGCAGCGACGTAAAAATTTCCAACGATATTCTGAAACAATTGTCAGAAGGATACCGTAAGATTCGCAATACCGCGCGTTATATTCTGGGGAACATCAGTGATTTTAATCCGGAAACAGATATGGTGCCTTATGAAGAAATGGAAGAACTGGATCAGTGGGCGCTGCTGAAGCTGAATCATTTGGTAGAGCGTGCACGCCAGGGATATGATAAATATCAGTTTCATGTGGTATATCATTCACTGCATAATTTCTGTGTAGTGGATTTGAGTAACTTCTATTTGGATATTATTAAAGACAGACTATACACAGAAAAACCGGATGATCAGAGCCGCCGCAGCGGGCAAACAGCGATGTATCTGATTCTGGACGCGCTGGTTCGTATCATGTCGCCGGTATTGGCATTTACTTCGGAAGAAATTTGGGCAGCAATGCCGCATCGCAGCGGAGATGATGTGAAATCCATCTTGTACAACGACATGCCAGAAAAAAATGACCAGTATGTCAATAGCGCGCTCGAACAGAAGTATGACAAGCTGCTGGATGTTAGAAGCGACGTAGCAAAAGCATTGGAACGTGCGAGAAATGAAAAAGTGATTGGTTCTTCACTCGCGGCAAAAGTGAACATTACAGCCAGTGGAGAAATAGCACAGTTTTTAAAAGAAAATCAGGATATTCTGCCGATGATATTCATAGCTTCTCAAGTGGAACTGACAGAAGGTGAACCGGAAGAAAAGGGCGAACTGACCGGAATTGGCGTCACAGTGCAGCCGGCGGAAGGTGAAAAATGTCAGCGTTGCTGGATGTTCACGGATTCTGTGGGAAGTCATAAAGAGCATCCGGAATTGTGCGACCGCTGTGCGACTGTTGTAGCAGATATGGATTTAAGCGAATAAGCGGTAACGCCGGTTTCTGAATTAAAACAGCTAATAGACAAATGGTCCTCCTGCTGTAGGAAAATACAACAGGGGGACTTATTATATTTAACAACGCTACGATAGTAAGGTAAAAGGTCTAAATAAAGGGTTTATACATTTTCTGTAAGGATAAGGCGGTCCGGAAAGCTCTTTACAAGGAAAAGAGAATATGCTATAATATTTTATGGAAAGTGATTGAAACAATCGGCATTTGCTATCAGATAGTAATAAGGAGGAAACGAGTATGGCATGTTTTATCGTACCGACAGCTGAGGCAATCGTTACAACGGTTGTCAAAAAGAAAACAGAAAAGAGTGGGAAGGAAATCCGAAATCCATTTTTGAAAAAAATCGGTTGGCTGAACAATATGCTTTGGGGTGGCAGTGCGCTACTAGCGTTTGAACACATCTGGCACGGGGAGGTAACTCCTTGGTTCCCCTTCCTGACAAACGCAGCGAATCCGGCAGAAGCGGTTCAAATGTTATTTGAAATGGCAACTTCCGGAGTAGCGATGGCTGCAATTGTGACAGGCGTTTGGATGGGGATGGTTTTAGTCACAAACGCGCTGGAGAAACGGTCGTTATTGGAAGCGGCGACAGCGGGAGGCGATAGAAAGTGACCTTGCTTATAACTGTTTTTGCGGCTATTATATCAACTATTGTGTGGTATCAAAATGCGAATAGTAAGATGAAACTCGGCACGCTTTCACTGATGTATTGGGGTGCGTCTTTGATGTGGCTTGTTGATGCGGTTGCAACGTACATAGAACTGGGAGCAGATTATTTCACACCTGCGGCTGCGGATATGCTCAATGACGCGTATCTTGGATTTTCTGTAGTTGCGCTGGCGCTGGTCATATGGCTTGTGATGGTGCTGATAAAAGACCCGAACGGCGTGGTGAAAACTGTATTAGTCAGAAAGAAATAATGCATGTAAGTGGCTCTGATACGGCATTTAGCGGTTAGAGCCGCTTTTAAAATGGCACGGATCTTGTCAAAAACGTCAAAGAAAGAAATGTATGCGCCCGGAAATCCATCTTGATTTTCTTTACGGATGTGATATTGTGGTTTTTTTGTGCTATAATATAAGTGTTTAAACGTTTAAACAGATTGAGGTGCAGAATGAAAAACACGATAGAAGATATGCAGCGGTTAAAAAAAGAATTTCGATCTTGCCAGAAAACACTAATAGCACTCGGCGATGAAACCAGACAATATCTGCTTCAAATTATGCTGGGTGGCACATGCAGCGGCAGTCGTGTGGTTGACATTGCAAAAAAGACAAACTTGTCAAGACCGGCAGTGTCGCATCATATGCAGATATTAAAAAGTGCCGGCATTGTGAAGTCAAGAAAAGAAGGCACATTTGTTTTTTATTATCTAGACCCGCAGGACAGCGAGATGGAAAAGATGATAACGCTTTTTCAGGATATTAAGCGGATTAAGGCAAATGTACCGGACAGAAGCAAGGATGATGAAATTTAAACAGAATAGGAGGAAAAATCAAATGGATTTATTGGAAGCAATGCAAAAGCGTCACTCGGTGCGCAGCTTTACGGACAGGAAAATAGACGCAGAAACGGAAGCAGAGTTGCGTCGTTTGATGGAAGCATATAACAAGGAAAGCGGACTTCATATGCAGCTTATTACAAACGAGCCGAAAGCCTTTGACGGTATGATGGCGCATTACGGGAAATTTTCAGGCTGTACAGATTATATTGCGCTTGTCGGTAAAAAAGGAGCAGAGGAAAACTGCGGATACTATGGTGAAAAGATTGTTTTAAAAGCGCAGCAATTGGGACTCAATTCCTGCTGGGTGGCGATGACTTACAGCAAATCAAAGGCGCCTTGTGTAATTGCGAAGGGCGAGAAGTTATATCTGGTTATTGCGCTCGGTTATGTGAAGTTGGCGGTGCAATGCCGGATTGGTTTGAAAACGGCATGAAGGCGGCGATGCTTGCGCCCACAGCGATGAATCAACAAAAATTTATGATAACCTTAAAGGATAATACTGTTTACGCCAAAGCACTTTTGGGCTTTTATGCTAAAATTGACCTTGGAATTGTCAAGTGCCATTTTGAAATTGGCGCGGGAGAGGACAATTTTATTTGGGCGTAAATGGTATTGGGCAGAGAGTATGAAAGAAAGGCAAACGGAACATGGAAGATAAGCAAAAATTATATTTATTTGAACAAGCACCGGTACCAAGAGCCGTTTTATCCATGGCAATTCCTACGGTTGTTAGTTCTTTGGTCATGGTGATATATAATCTGGCAGACACCTATTTTGTTGGAATGCTGAACGACCCTGTACAAAATGCGGCTGTTACGCTTGCCGCGCCTGTGTTGCTTGCATTTAATGCCGTCAACAATTTATTTGGCGTCGGTAGCTCCAGCATGATGAGTCGTGCTCTTGGAAAAAAAGAATATGATACCGTGCGACGGGTTTCGGTATTTGGATTCTATTGTTCGCTTATTTGCGGCTTGCTGTTTTCCTTTGGTTATATCATAATCAAAAATCCGCTGTTAGCCCTTCTTGGAACAGATGTTGAAACCTATGCTGCCACAGGAGACTATTTAAAATGGACGGTTGCTTTTGGTGCAATGCCCGCTATCCTTAACGTAGTGATGGCATATATGGTGCGCTCTGAGGGCGCAACATTGCACGCGAGCATTGGCACCATGAGCGGTTGTGTCTTGAATATTATACTTGACCCGATTTTCATTCTGCCACAGGGACTTCATATGGGAGCGGCAGGCGCCGGGCTTGCCACATTTCTCTCTAACTGTGTGGCCTGCATCTATTTCTTTGTGCTGCTGTTTGTGAAGCGTAAAAGCACGTATGTATGCATTCGTCCCAACATGCTCCGGCTCCAAAAAGCAATTGTCATCGGTGTATGCGGTGTGGGAATCCCTGCGGCTATTCAAAACCTTTTAAATGTGACAGGCATGACGGTACTGAATAACTTTACCTCAGCTTTTGGCTCCGATGCAGTAGCAGCCATGGGAATTGTTCAGAAAATTAACATGGTTCCTATGTATATTGCCATGGGCTTTTCACAAGGGATTATGCCACTTGTCAGTTATACATATGCCGGTGGAAATATAAAACGCATGAAGCACACAATTATTTATTCGGTTAAAATCACTCTGCTGTTTATGACCGCTGTAACGGTTTGCTATTATTTTGGGGCAGGATTTCTGACGCGGCTATTTATGCAAAACGAAACGATTATTGCCTATGGAACGAGATTTTTACATGGAATGTGTTTAGGGCTTCCTTTTCTCTGCATGGATTTTTTGGCAGTGGGCGTATTTCAGGCGACGGGAATGGGAAAAAAAGCGTTCGTATTTGCCATTCTCAGAAAAATTGTGATGGAAATACCGGCATTATATATTTTAAATCGGCTGTTCCCGCTTTATGGTCTGGCTTATGCACAGACGGTAACAGAAGTGATATTGGCTGTTGTAGCGATACTTGTTTTACGCAACATGTTCAAAAAGGTTTCAAAAGCTGAAACATGATGAAAATATACATGATTTTACAGTTTTAGATTATTCTTGACAGTAACTTTTGTCTATGATATAATAAAAATGTCATATAATAATATGATGAAATTATTAAAAAAGGGGAGTTTAAGAA
>CBCTHD010000144.1:0-6216 GCA_965146615.1 uncultured Clostridia bacterium | reverse complement strand
ACTGCGCAGCCGACGAATATGCACGTCAACCGTCCGCGTTTCCACCGCCACATCATATCCCCATATTTTATCCAGCAACAATTCCCTGTCCAAGACCCGATCGGGGTGCTGCATGAAATACTGCAACAATAAAAATTCTTTCAGGGTGCAGTGCAACAGTTCTCCATTGAAATAAATCTGGTGTTTCGCCATGTCCAGTTCCAGTCCGCGCACCTTCATCACATCCTGCGCCTGGGACTCCCCGCTGCGGCTGCTTCTTTTGAGAATGGTTTTGATCCGTGCCAACAACTCCCGCACGCTAAACGGCTTCGCCACATAATCATCTGCGCCCAGCTCCAGCCCCAGCACACGGTCAAATTCCTCTGATTTTGCTGTCAGCATAATCACAGGAACATTTTGTAAATGCTGCGTCCGGCGGATGAACTTGAGCAGTTCAATTCCGTCCCTGCCGGGCAGCATAATATCCAAAATGACAAAATCAGGCGTTTCTTCTTGTAAGGCTTTTTCCATCTCCAGCCCATCTTCAAAAGCATGTACCGTATATCCTGCATTTTTCAGGTTAAATACCAACAACTGCATAATATGTGGATCATCTTCCGCAATATAAATATGCATGCCGCATCCCGCCCTTTTCTGTGATAGCAATTCCTCTGATTTTCTCCTATCTCTATTGTACCAGACTTTACCCACTCTGTCAAACAGAAAACATTGGTTTATATCTTTTTTTGTTTCCGTTATTCAGCGAGTCGGCTTCCAACGGAAAAAGACCACCGTAGGGCGAGTACGGCGGCCTTTTCTTTAGGGGTGTTATAAAAGATGATTTTATACACTTCGTTAGACGGCAGAAATCCGAAAAAGTTCCAACTCCGTCCGAAAAATTTATTTTTTGTGCCGACCGCTTCCCACAGTCACCAACACCGCCCGTCTGTCATACACTATATTGAATCCTAAATGAATCTTTTTTCGGGTTGTATACAAAATGTATAGAATGGGAGGAACAAAAATCATGAAAAAAATAGCAGTAGTCGGCGGGGATCTGCGGCTCACAAAAGTTGCGGAATATCTGGCAGAAGACGGATATGTAGTTGAAATATATGGTTCCGGCGCGCCGCTCTCCGGCGACGCAAAAGTACATATTGCTGAAACACTGCACGACTGTCTCCATGACGCACATGTCATCGTTTTGGGGCTTCCGGCTACCTGCGACGACGAAACGGTCAGTGCGCCGAACTTTAACGAGCCAATTTATATCCGCGATGTTATCCGGTATATGCCAAAAGATGCAATTCTACTGGCAGGTCGAATGAGTGAAAAGCTGCATGGTGAAATGATTATGCACGGCGTCCGCTGTGTGGATTATTTCCAACGGGAAGAACTGACGGTGCGCAATAGTATTCCAACGGCGGAAGGCGCTCTGCAAATCGCTATGGAAGAGCTTCCGATTACGCTGCACGGCAGCCGCAGCTTGGTTCTCGGGTTCGGACGAATTGGCAAAGTGCTGGCAAAAATGCTGCACGGCATCGGCAGCGACGTCACTTGCAGCGCACGCAAGCATTATGACAAAGCCTGGATTGACTGCATGGGGTATCGTGCAATTGATACAGCAGAAATTCTGCCGGTGATAGACCGCTTTGACGTGATTTTTAACACCATACCAGTAAAGATACTATCGAGCGAAGTTCTCAGCCGCGTTCGCCGCGAAAGTCTGATTATTGACCTTGCCTCAAAGCCGGGCGGCGTGGATTTTGACGCGGCAAAAGAACGGGGACTGAATGTGATTTGGGCGCTTTCCCTGCCGGGGAAAGTCGCTCCTGCTACTGCCGGAAAAATCATCAAAGAGACCATTGTGAATATCATGAACGAAATCTTATAAACAATTATGGGTTACAAATAGAACTGCTACCGAACCGCGGCAGTAGTTCTTGAAAGGTTTTCCGCACCCGCCCGCTTCGGCGAATATCGGAAAGCCTTACTATTTTGCGGTAGAAGGAGGGGATTTTATGGATTTAAACGGCATTCGGGTCGGTTTTGCCATGACCGGCTCGTTTTGTACCTTTGCAAAAGTCCTGCCCCAAGTACAAAATTTGGTGGATATGGGCAGCAAAGTAGTTCCCATTATGAGTGAAACCGCTGCCGGCACGGATACGCGTTTCGGCAGTGCTGAATATTTTCGTTCGTCCCTGGAAGAAATGACAGGAACGCCTGTGATTCAAACGATTAAAGACGCAGAACCGATCGGGCCAAAAAAATTATTGGATATTTTGGTAATTGCTCCTTGCACCGGCAACACCATATCCAAACTGGCAAATGGCATCACGGACAGCAGCGTTTGTATGGCGGCTAAAGCGCATTTGCGCAATGGCCGGCCACTGGTGATCGCTGTTTCTACGAATGATGCCCTTGGCGCCAGCGCCCGCAACATCGGACAGTTGCTCAACGCAAAAAACATTTACTTAGTACCCTTCCGGCAAGACGATCCCGTTCACAAACAGACCTCTATGGTGGCGGACATGGATCGTATTGCCGCCACACTGGAAATGGCGCTGGAGGGAAAACAAATTCAACCTATTATTATTCCATAATTTATCTGACAGCAAGCTGGCACGAGGGGGACTCCAGAAACTGCAGACTAATCTCACGTCCCCCTCGTACCCGCAGGGCACACGATGACTCCCTGGTTCGGAATCGTGTGCCCTGCGGGTGCGCGAGTTCGCATAACCCCCGGATATTCGTATTTCTTTCCGTTTTGTCTACAGTTTGACAGGAGACGAAGTTTTCTTCGTCTCCTGTTTCATTGTAACGACCTCCGGAAATTTTTTTGTTTCGACACAACCTGTATTGATTTCTTGCCGCAAGTACGGTATAATAAACACATCTATAAAGGAAGGAAGATGCAGTATGCCGTTTATCAACACAAAAACCAATCTCGCGTTAACCCAGGACCAAAAAACCGCAGTGAAACGCCGTTTTGGCGAAGCTGTCGGCTGTCTCGGAAAAAGTGAAGCGTTCCTCATGGTGGGATTTGAGCCGGAGGTTGACCTCTATTTCAAGGGCGACAACACACAGCCGTTGGCGTTTGTGGAAGTCAAATTGTTTGGCGACGCGCAGCCGTCAGCGTATGACCGTATGACTGCCGCTACCTGCACGATTTTACAGGAAGAACTGGGGATTTCGCCCGCTAACATTTACGTGCAGTATGCCCCTTGCGATCATTGGGGCTGGAATGGACGCAATTTTTAACAGTGCAACTGTCTGCCGGAACACCTCTTCCGGCAGTTTTTTATTGAATCGTATTATCTATTACCCGGCTCTTGATTTTTTTGTTGGCTTTTGCTATAATAGAGTTGTATTTCAAATGACAGAAAGGAAGGGTCTCTATGTTAGACAAAAAAGTTGCTGAACTACTGAATGCACAGATTAACAAAGAGCTGTATTCCGCTTACATTTATTTGGAAATGGCGAACTACTACTCTGACGAAGGGCTGAACGGCTTTGAAAACTGGTTCTATATTCAAACGCAGGAGGAACGTGACCACGCGATGCTGTTTCGCACCTACCTGCTGAACAACGGGGAAAAAGTAACGCTGGAAACCGTTGAAAAACCGGGGAAAGTCTATGATAACTTCCGCGCACCGCTGGAAACCGCTCTGGAACATGAACGCTATGTCACCGCTCTGATCAACACCATTTATGATGCGGCATATAACGCAAAAGACTTCCGTACCATGCAGTTTTTGGATTGGTTCGTGAAAGAGCAAGGCGAAGAAGAAAAAAATACCGACGATTTAATCAAACGCTTTGACCTGTTTGGCAGTGACGCCAAAGGGCTGTATATGCTGGACAGCGAACTTGGTGCACGCACCTATGCGGAACCGTCATTGGTTCTGTAAACAAAAAAATTTACCGATACATACAGTCGGAGAGCAGTTCGCTTTCCGGCTGTTTTTCTCTTTACAAATACAGTATCGGGTGATATAATAAGAACAACTGTTTTATATCAAAAGGCGGTGACACAATGCAGCAGCAATCTTTATTGGAACAGCAGCAGGAAAGCCCCCTTGCCAGCCGGTTGCGCCCGGAAACACTGGACGATTTTGTAGGGCAGCGTCATTTGTTGGGTGAAGGAAAAATTCTCCGGCAACTCATAGACCGAGACCGGATTTCCTCCATGATTTTCTGGGGACCTCCCGGCGTCGGCAAAACAACGCTCGCACGCATCATCGCGGGGCGTACCCGCGCCGATTTTATTAATTTTAGCGCCGTTACCAGTGGCATTAAAGAAATCAAGGACGTAATGGGTAAAGCGGAACAGCGCCGGGTCATGGGTGATAAGACCATTGTATTTGTGGATGAAATCCATCGGTTCAACAAAGCGCAGCAGGACGCATTTTTGCCGTTTGTGGAAAAAGGCAGCATTATTTTAATTGGCGCGACAACGGAGAACCCGTCCTTTGAAATCAACGCCGCGCTGCTCTCCCGCTGTAAGGTATTTGTATTGCAGGCGCTGTCTGCTGCAGATCTCACGGCACTGCTCTCCCGCGCCCTGAAAGACCCTCGCGGATTTGGCGGTCAGCATATTGACATTTCGGCGGACATGTTGGAGACGATTGCAAATTTCGCAAACGGCGACGCACGCGTCGCACTGGGCACGCTGGAAATGGTGGTGCTCAACGGCGAGCGTGACGGCGAAACGGTACGTGTGACAAAAGAGACGCTGCAACAGTGTATCAGCCGCAAATCTCTGCTCTACGACAAAAACGGCGAAGAACATTACAACCTTATATCTGCCTTACATAAATCCATGCGCAACAGTGACCCCGATGCGGCGGTTTACTGGCTGGCGCGTATGCTGGAAGCAGGCGAAGACCCGCTTTATGTCGCCCGCCGCCTCGTCCGTTTCGCCAGCGAAGATATTGGTATGGCGGACAGCCGCGCGCTGGAGCTCGCTGTCAGCGCTTATCAGGCTTGTCATTTTATTGGTATGCCGGAATGCGATGTAACATTGACGCACGCCGTCGTATATCTATCCCTAGCGCCCAAATCCAACGCACTCTATGTTGCCTACGGCAGGGCAAAACGCGACGCAGCAGAGATGCTGGCGGAGCCCGTCCCGCTGCACATTCGCAACGCCCCCACCCGTCTTATGAAGGAGCTGCACTATGGGGAGGGCTATCAATATGCGCATGATGCGGCAGACAAATTGACAGACATGCAGTGTCTGCCTGACACGCTGCTTACCCGCCGCTACTACCGCCCCGGTACGCAGGGTTCGGAAGCGAAAGTCCGCCAGCGGCTGAAACAAATCGAAGACTGGCGACGCAGCCACGGCGCGCCAGAAAAAGAAACGGAATTATAAAAAAGCAAGGGCGTGTCTCCACAAGAAAATTCCTTTATGGAGACACGCCCTTTATAATGAACCTAATCATTTTGACGTCATTCTTCTATCCCGTGCTGCTCCCAAGTAACCGCACCGTCCTCCAAATGAATGAGCGCATAGGAATACGGTGCTTCGCACAAGGCCGCCCCGGTGACATACGTCACACCGCCGCATTGCACGGGCGGCATACCGCGGTGCAAATGCCCGCTGACAGACAGCAATACGCGGTTGTTTTCGTAAAATTCCATCAGCCGCTCTGTCTCCATCAGGTTATATGGATATTCGTCCTCAATCGGCGGATACACAGGGCTATGCTGAAACACAACGACAGGAAGATCCGGCCGCAGCGTAGCAAACAGGGATTCCATGTCCTGCCAGTCCCGCTGTCCGGCAACGCCGGGCTGATACCGGTCCGAAAATGCCAGCAGATGATACCCCTCCGCCGTCATATGCCACGTTTCTTTCTCAAATACCGCCTGAAACAAATCCTCTGGCGCGTCATGATTGCCGCGAATTACCATAACAGATTTATCTTGCGCCTTGATAATGCGTTTCAGTTCTAATAAATCGTCCACCGCGCCCTCCGCATTTCCATTGTCTGTGAGGTCGCCGCCGAGTACAATGACATCATATGCGTCCGCAGGTACCCGCTGAAATACCTTTTGTAAAAGCGCCGGTGCTAAACCGGTCTTTCTGATGGCAATAGAGCAGGTATGGTCTGCCTTACCAATATAATGCAAATCTGTGAGAAACAGTATGTCTAATTTTCCCATTGTAGTTACCAGTCCTCTCTTTAAAAAATCTTTTATGTAACGGTCTGCAATGTCAAACCCGCTATA
>CBCTHD010000143.1:0-6227 GCA_965146615.1 uncultured Clostridia bacterium | reverse complement strand
ATATTTCATAATCGCAGAGAATGTAAAGCGTTTGTAGAAAGAGTCGGCATGTTGGCAGGACAGGAAGCCTGAAAATGCAAATAATCGCTATCGAACCCTTTTATTTTGTGTATTTTGTGTATTTTGTGTATTGACGGATTGAGGAATTTTATGGTATGATACAGTACAATAGTTAAAATTTCATATATCACACAATGTGTCGATTATACTGTTGCGGTATATTCGGTGAAAAGGGAAGCGGGTGCAAATCCCGAACGATAACTGTCGCTGTGTGCGCCGAATGTTTTTGTGTTCGTCGGTGAAAACCGGTCATTGGGAAACTGAGAAGGCAGAACATAAAGATGCGAAGCCATGTGCTTTATAAAGCGTGAGTCAGAAGACCTGCATTGATGTTATTTCGTACTTGCGCGTTGCGCATAGAAATAATAGTTTTATTTGCACTGTAAAAACTGTTTTTATAAGGGCTTTGTTTTTGTATGCAAATAATTTGTGATTTTCTCACAGGAACACTCAGCTGTGGTAATTTTTTCAAAATTGCCGCAGCTTTTTTGTGCGGCTTTTGGAGGTGAACCCAACAACGATTCGATCACAAGAGAAAAGGAAGGGAGACTCATTTTATGAAAACACAATTGGCAAAAAGAAATTTAACCAGTCTGTTTTTAGCGCTTGTTATAGCGTTCAGCACACTACCTGTAACATTTGCGGCGCAGGGGACGTTAGCGGGCGAAGGAACACAGGACAGTCCATATCTGATAGAAGATGCGGCAGATCTTAAAGCATTTCGAGATATGGTAAACAAAGAAGCGTCCAGTGCGGTTTATGCGCTCCTCACTGCCGACATTGACTTAAACAATGAGGAATGGACGCCAATCTATCCGGAATCCGGATATATAACGGAAGCCTATGCAGGGACGTTTGACGGCGATGGTCACACCATTTCCGGATTATCTATCAATGCTTCTTCGACCTATCAAGGTTTATTTGGCGGCGTCAACGGTGCTACGATTCAGAATCTAAAAGTTGAGGGACATGTTTCCTCTTCCAAGGCTTATGTCGGCGGTATTGTCGGCAAGGTGCAGCAGGGAACAATTGAAAATTGCAGTTTCTCGGGAAGTGTTACAACAGCTGTTACAACAAGTAGCGGCCATGTCGGTGGCATTGTCGGTTACGCGGGAAATACAGCGACACAAACGGCATCTATCAGTGGCTGCACAAGCGCTGCAAACGTAACAGGCGGAGTTGCTGGTGGTATTGTCGGTTATGCGAAATTTACCACGATCAGCAACTGTTATAATACGGGCACGATTAATGGAACGAGCCGTTCAGGCGGTATTGCAGGGCAACTACAGAACAACTGCACTGCGTCAAATTGTTATAATATCGGTACCATCAGCGGAAGCGGCACTGCTGCTGATATTTGTGACTTTTTGTACAGCAGCGCAACCTTAACAAAATGTTACTATCAAACACAGGCGTCGGGTGCAGGAACGGGAACTACCACGGATTGCGGAGAAATTACCTCTGCGGACGCCTTACTCGAAGCGCTGGGAAGTGCGTATGCGGCGGATGCCAATCAAATCAACAACGGCTATCCGGTTCTTGTATGGCAGGCAGGTGCCGCGCCTGTCCCGAAGGACCCGCATATTGTTATCAGTGGCAATGCGACGCTGAACATGACGAATAACGGGACAACCCCTTCTACAACGCTTACAGTACAGTATATTGATATGGACGATACGCCAGCAGTGGAATGGTCGGTGAAAGACAACAGCGACATCATTAACTTAGAAACACCGGATAATGCGGACGAAAGCAATCATATTATAATTGTGAACGCAGTAAAGCCCGGTAAGGCTACGGTAATTGCTGCAACCGCAGACAATACCTATACTGCGGAGTGTGAAATTTCAGTCATACCATTTATTACAACGGTTGAACTGGAAGGTACTGCCGCAGTCGGACAAACGGTTTACGCACATGTCAATGTGCTGGGCGGCGGAGAATACGACTATGAAAATTATCCCGCATTGACCTTTCAATGGAAATATTTGACGGCGGATGATTACAGCAGCGGAAATACTGGCAGCAGCTCCTATCAGGATATTGCAGGCGCAACGAACCGCGCGTTTAGTATCACAGAGGAATTAACTGGGCAATATCTGTCCTTCTCTCTCTGGTTTGATGGTGAATATAAAACGCCGAGCCGGCCGATAAAGGTTATTTCGGCTGCGGCGGGTGTCCTGTCAGCGGATAAATTGGCATTAGACATTGATACCGCGGATATTCGAGAGAACAAAACGCTTGTGCTTCCAGTCAGCGGCGCGGCGGGCTCTGTGATTCAGTGGACAAGCAGCGATAGCCAAGTCATCAATCCGGAAAACGGCACAGTTATTCTTCCGGAAAGTGGTATCTCGGAAATAAAATTGACTGCAACACTTTCCTATGGCGGAGAGACAGACACAAAAGAATTTACGGTGAAAGTCTATTCCCAAGCGGCAATTGACGAAGAAAATGCGAATAAACTGCTTCAGTTGGAAAAAGCGGTTGCGTCTCTTGGAGATTATTACAAAATGTATCCTGTCTGCGGAACGGATACAAATGTCATTGACATGTTAAAGCAAGACCTTGCGGAGAGTAGCTATGCAGATATTGGCATATCCATTCAATCGGTAGAAGAAGTTTATGGCGGGGCAGGCATTGCCGATGACGGAACGATTACCTATTTTTATGCTGACCCGAACAGTACACCCGTCATTAGAATGGGAAGTTATCAAGTAACCTTCCGACTTACCTATGAAGACGCTGAAAAAGATCTGGAGGTTCCTGTTATCCTCTATTGGGACATAGAAAAAGTACAGGCGGTCATGCGGGCGGAAATCCTGGACAACGTTACCGATGCAAGCCTTACAGAAGAGGATGCAACTGCCGTTACCGGAAATCTGACATTACCCAAGGTTGTAGACGACAAGAAATGGACACTGATTTCCTGGTCGTCCTCCAATGAGAATGCCATATCCATCAGCAGTGAAAATCAACAGACTGCTGACACTCTGTTTGAGCCTTATGTTGGTGTCGTAAAGCAGGGGGCGGACGATGAACAAGTAACACTGACCGCAACCTTTACCTTTATGCTAACCAATGATGTGACAGGAAATGAAGCGCCGATTACGCTGAGCAAGGTATATCCCATAACTGTAAAAGCGCTGGACGAGGAGCAGAGCGCTGCAATTAGAAATCAACTGGAAGAAAAACTGAATGCCGGTTTTGAGGCTGCCGGGCTGACAGATGCGGTAACAGGCGAATTACTGGCAGCCGATGATACAAAATACACGGCATACAATGACATTCAATTCCCCACCACACGGGATTTCGGCGTTGATGGAAAATATTATCCGGTTACCATCAGCAGTAGTGACGAAACGGTGATTGCCGCGCCGGATGTGAACAATGCTGCACGTGTAACTGTTTACCGTCCTGCGGTTGGAAAGCCGGACGCGGAAGCCACCATAACGGTATCCATTTCAGATAAGGACACCAATATCACAGCATCCAAAACTTTTACAATCAAAGTTCCCGCCTTGACCCAAGAGGAAGTTGACAGTGAAATAGCGCTGATGGAAAAAGTGAAAGCAGCATATTTTGATGGTATCAAGGGTCAAAATACCGACCCAGGTAATATCAGTCAAAATCTCGCTTCGTTCCAGGAGGTCTATGAAGAAGATGGCGAACTGGTTTGGGTACGGGATAGCAAGGATATTGTCAATCACGGTATTGTGCCGGTTGCAATGGACGGTTGGGAGGAACTGGAGGCATGGCGGCTGTTTAAATCCAGCAACCCTGCGGCGGTAACGCACGAAAATCTGATTGTATCGATTCAGAAAAATGCAAAAGCGGTTACCATTAGCAGCGCCCTTTCCAGTGAAACACTCGGCAAGTATGGGCAATTGTATAAAGAGGATCCCGTCAAATATGCCGATTATGCGACGCTTGCTGATTTGTATTATCAGGAGGTAAGCGCAGACCTTGTTATCCGAGGGACGACTACGCTGGCGACTGCACGTCCTGTTGCTGTTATCGAAACTATAGACGTTTCGTTCCGTTTGCAAAGCAGCGACAGCACACTGATTTCTAAAACGTCTTACACAGACCTTGATGAAACGACAACCGTATATGACATTTTCAAACAGGCGTTGCGTGAAAACGATTATACCTATAAAAACCGTGGAAGCTATGTATATTCTATTACTACACCTGACGGAACAACGCTAGAAGAACTTGATGAGGGTGAAAATTCCGGTTGGATGTATAAAGTAAACGGCAAAATTCCAAATGTCTATATGGGCGCTTACGGGTTGAAGGACGGCGATGAAATTGTCGTATTTTTCACCAAGGATTATACAGAAGAAACCGGCTATAGACGTGGTTCGGGCGGTGGTTCTTCCTCTTCCGTCAAAAATGATTCGAACACTGAAGAACAGACAAACGATAATACAGACGATGAAAATACCGGAAATGAAAATATAGCTTACACCGATATATCCGGTCACTGGGCGGAAAGCGCAATCCGCTATGCAAGCGAAGCAGGTTGGATAAATGGAATCGGGGAAAGCAGATTTGACCCGGAAGGCAGCTTAACCCGCGCGATGTTTGTAACTGTGCTTTACCGTATGGAAAATGAGCCGGAAGCGGAAACATCGCCGTTTACGGACATTGAAAGCGGAAGCTGGTATGAAAAAGCGGTTGCATGGGCAAGTGCAAACGGGATCGTGAAGGGGATTTCCGAAACGGAATTTGCGCCAGACAGCGCTATCACCCGTGAGCAAATGGCGGTAATTGTTTACCGTTATGCAGCGTTGAAAGGATATGACCTTACGGGCGCAGACACTGCAAGCTACGCTGATACCGGCACTATCTCAGACTATGCAATGGAAGCAGTACTTTGGGCGGGTGAAAAAGCTATCATGTTAGGAAACGCAGATGGTACGTTTGCGCCGCAAGACAGTACGACAAGAGCACAAGCGGCAGCCGTATTTATGAGTGTTGCCGTAAACATACCATAACAGTGAAATAAAAATCCATCCGCATAGCGGATGGATTTTTATTATATACCAATATTGAATATAATGATGTAAATCTTGTGCATTAGGCATTGATGTGGTATAATTGTGATAACAGATCATTGGGAGGAATGACGATGGATATACGGGTGTTGCAATATTTTCTTGCAGTTGTGCGCGAGGAAAATATAACAAAGGCTGCGGAGGTTTTGCACGTTACACAGCCTACATTAAGCCGCCAACTCTCAAAAATGGAGGAGGATTTGGGGGTGCGGTTATTTTTGCGTGGAAAAAAAGGAATTACTCTTACCGAGGAGGGATTGCTTTTCAGGCGGCGTGCGGAGGAAATTGTAGAGCTTGCGGACAAGGCGGAGCGTGAGTTGACAGCACACGAAGAATTGATTGACGGCGAAGTGTCCATAGGCAGTGGTGAACTTGCGTCAGTACAGTTATTACCAGAGCTTTTCAGCACATTTAAAGAACGCTATCCTCGTGTTCAATTTGATTTATACACAGCAAATGCAGACCAAATAAAGCAAAGACTTGATAGTGGTCTTACGGACATAGGAATATTGTTAGAGCCTGTCGAAATAGAGAAATATCATTTCATTCGTTTTAATATTCTCGAACGGTGGGTTGTGCTGATGCGCCCTGACGATCCTCTCGCTGAAAATGACAGCGTTACAATAAAGGATTTAGTCAAGCTGCCGCTTATATTTGTAAAACGTCAAAGTATACGAAATGAGCTTGAAAGTTGGTTTAGAGGATACATTGATGATTTGAATATTGTTGCCATAAGTAATATGTCCACCAATGCGGCAATTCTTGTTGAACAGGGATTTGGCTATGCGTTAGTTATTGAAGGCTCCGTACCGTTTTTGGACACAACAAAGGTCTGCTATCGCCCGCTTTCGCCAGAGCGTACCGCTACTTCTGTGCTTGCGTGGAAGAAAAATCAGCCCTTTGCCCCTGCTGTTAAAAAATTTTTGGAACATGCGTATCATTTATTTGACTTATAAATATCAATGCAATTTCTGCATAGATAGTGATGAAAAATAGGTATTGGACATTTAATGTGATATTGATTATAATAAGTGTAAAGAAATTTCTTTACACTTATTTTTTATAGGAGGACTTTCCAATGAAGAAAACAGTATTGATTTTAATTAC
>CBCTHD010000142.1:0-6251 GCA_965146615.1 uncultured Clostridia bacterium | reverse complement strand
GGAAAACGGGACAGCGGCAGCGTAAATAATGGTATGAGAGTTGGCGGAAATTTAATATTAATGCGATTGGGGGTTGTATACCGGATTTTTTTATGATATTATAGAACTATGAGGGGACTATTATATATAGCGAAAGGAGCGGATACAACATGAAAAAAACAATGGCATTGGTGCTTAGCGTAGCAATGCTGTGCAGCACGGCGGTTATCGCCGCACCGCAGCAAGAGGCGTTGGACTACGTGCAGCAGCAAGGAATTATGACGGGCGATGCCGAAGGAAACCTGGAGACGGACAGAAGCGTAACACGGGCGGAGATGGCGAAGATGTTGGTGAAAACTTTGCAGCTGAGCGGGTCTGTAGCAGACGGATTTGTCGATGTTCCCGCCGCGTATTGGGGATACCAGGACATTTTAACGGCAAAGCACGCGGGTATTATCAATGGATATGAGGACGGTACATTCCGTCCCGAGGAGCCGGTCTTGTATGAAGAAGCGGTGAAGATAGTGCTGGCGGCATATGGTGTGCGGGCAGATTATCCCATCGGATACATGACGCAGGCAATGGAACAGGGATATTTGGACGGCATTGCGGCAGTGATGGGCGAAAATGCGCCGCGCGGCGATATTGCACAGCTTCTGTTCAACGCAGATAAGCTGAAGCAGGAAGCGCAGGAGGAACAAGAGCGGGCGGAAGCAGTGAAACAACAGACGCAGAACAATGCGGCAGTTATACAGCCGGGATCCGTAGTCGTGGATAGTATGCAGGAGAGTGCGGGCGGCAGCGTGAGCGGTGGCAGTGGCGGTGGCGGTGGCGGCGCAACTCCCGTAGCTCCAGGCGAAGCCTTGATTCCGGCGCCGTCCTATTCTTATAATGACATGAATGCAGAAGAATATAACGTGCAAGAGGAAAACATTTTTCATACAACGGCGCTGAACCCGCTTTCCACATTCTCCATTGACGTGGACACAGCATCATATAGCAATATGCGACGATTTATTCTGCAGGGACAATATCCTAGGGCGGGTAGTATCCGGACAGAAGAATTGATTAACTATTTTGACTATGACTATCCCAACGCGGAAGGCGACGAACCGGTATCCATCACGACGGAAATCGGCACATGCCCATGGAATCCACAAAACAAGCTGGCGCTTATTGGCGTAAAGGGACGAGAAATAGACAAAGAAGAACGGCAACCCAGCAATCTGGTGTTGCTGATTGACGTGTCCGGCTCCATGTATGCATCAAACCGGCTGCCTTTGGTGAAAAAAGCTATGAAAATGCTGCTGGAAAACCTGGACGGAAGAGACCGCATTTCCATTGTCACCTATGCCAGCGGGACACGCGTAGCATTAAATGGTGCAGATGGAAATGAGAAAGAAACCATCTTAAACGTTTTGGAGTCCCTGACCGCAGGCGGCGGCACGTATGGGGAAGCGGGTATTCAGCTGGCATATGAAACCGCTGAAAAAAACCGTGTGGATGGCAATAACCGCGTGATTTTGTGTACAGACGGTGATTTTAATATCGGCAGCAGTTCCCAGGCAGAGTTGGACGAACTTATCAGCGGAAAACGGGACAGCGGCATTTACCTCAGTGTGCTAGGGTTTGGCATGGGAAACTATAAGGATGCGCGTATGGAAACCCTGGCGGACAAAGGAGATGGGAATTACGCCTACATCGACAACGCCAAAGAGGCAAAGAAAGTATTGGTAGACGACATGACCAAGACACTGTTTACCGTGGCGGACGATGTGAAGCTGCAAGTGGAATTTAATCCAACCTATGTGAAAGAATACCGGTTGGTGGGGTATGAAAACCGCCTTTTGAACAGCGAAGACTTCGAAAACGATGAAAAAGATGCGGGAGAATTGGGGGCGGGGCATACCGTGACAGCCCTGTATGAGATTGTTCCGGCACAGGACGGGGAAACGGCGGACAACGGTTTGCGCTATCAGGACAGTATAAGCATCCCCAGCGATGAATGGTTCTGTGTAAGCCTTCGATACAAAGACCCGGGCGCACAAGTGAGCAAGCTCATGCAGCAGGCAGTGATGCCGTCAGCGGCGGCAGTAACCGATAATTTCCGGTTTGCAGCAGCGGTTGCACAATTTGGCATGCTGCTAAATCAGTCAGAATATGCAGCCGATGCGACATTGGAGCAGGTGATAGAGCAGGCGCGCGGTGCAATGGGAGAAGATACCTTTGGGCTGCGGGCAGAATTTATACAGTTGGTTGGTATCGCAAACTATTTGGAAAAGCAATAAGAAAAGGTCCGTGTGCAGCGTTTCATTCATAACTTTTTTACTGACATAGCTTGATTTGAAAGATTAGAACGAATTATGTTGGAATGTATATACATCATGAACAAACCTACTAGGGAAAATTCCCCAAATGTTGCTGCACCTATTGACAAATTGAAAAAAATGCGGTATACTAAATCCAAGTTTAGCGATTGACTGGTGATACAAAGGAGGCGCTGATTTGTCCGAGTTGAGTTGTGCCGAAAAAAAACAGGATAACCTTGATGATGAACAGTTGGTTCGGCTTGCAAAAGAAGGGGACGAAGGTGCGTTTGAAGACCTGATTATCCGCTATAAAGGAAATGTCTTATCGAAGGCAAGAACCTATTTTCTCATTGGCGCAGACCGGGAAGATATTATTCAAGAAGGAATGATCGGGCTGGTGAAAGCCATTCGGGATTATAGAGAAGATAAGGCCGCATCGTTTCGGTTTTTTGCAGATATTTGCATTACCCGGCAGATTATCACGGCAGTGAAAACTGCTACGCGGCAAAAACATAAACCGCTAAATACATATATTTCGCTTAGTAGGCCCGTATATGATGACGATAATGAAAACAGGACTTTAGTCGACATGTTGGAAAGCGACACTAGTTTTAATCCGGAAGAAAAAATGATGGTGTCAGAAAGTTATAATGGAATTAGTGACGACGTGATGGGATTGCTTAGCAGTTTTGAAAGAAAAGTTTTAGGGGAATACTTGTGCGGTAAATCATATCAGCAGATTTCGGAAGATATTAAAAAGCCACCTAAATCAATTGATAATGCCCTCCAGCGTATTAAACGGAAGCTGGAAAAGCATTATGAAGAGAAAAAATAGCTTTTCTTTTCAATTATTATGTATACTAACCGGGAAAACCGGTTGGCATAAATATTAAATTATCCATGTAGCTTAATTGGCAAGAGCACTGAGGCAAGATGTTTTACAGTCTGGAGTCAGGGGTATCGGTTAGAATCCGGTCGGGATGAAAAAAGCGAGGTAAAAAAAATGTTTGAGGACAAAACACTGGTATGTAAAGACTGCGGTAATGAATTTGTATTTACTGCTGGAGAGCAGGAATTCTATGCGGAAAAAGGGTTCCAAAATGAACCTTCCCGTTGCAAAGATTGCAGAACCGCACGTAAAAACAGCATGAGAGGACCGAGAGAAATGTTCACAGTTACATGTGCTGAATGTGGACAGGAAGCACAGGTTCCGTTCAAACCGACCGATGACAGACCGGTTTATTGCAGCGAATGCTTTGCAAAAAGAAGAGAATCTTTATAAGCAAATGCAAAAGCCTGTTTCCCAATTGGGAAACAGGCTTTTTTATTTGCGAAGAACAGAAAAAATATTTACCGGCAGTTCATGTATTTGTCAATACATAGAACTGGAGATTTTGACGGAAGGGGCACAAGCATCTAGTGGTACAAGATAATTAACCGGTGCTTTTGGATGTCATGTTTGCGTTTGCAACACGCCCACAAATCAAAAAATCATTGGATTTAACCGATTTTTGCATTTTTGAATAGAATTGATAGGTCAACCTTTCATAATATATATAATTTTGTAAAATGTGATGATTTTTATAATAGTGTTTGCGCGGTGGAAGAATTTATGATATACTAAATCCGTAAATTTGCTACCAAGCAAATCTTCGATTGCTGGATGTGCTGAAAGTTTTAGTGGTGAATAAAGCACAACTTATGCGATGAAAAGGGAAAGATGAAAGGGGAAAGAAAAATGAGAAAAGCAGCAAGTATTGTAGCAATGGTATTGGCAATGGTATGTGTGTTTTCGGGATGTGATTTCAAAGCGGAAAAAGAATATGAAGCAAACCTGCAGACCGTTTTGGAAGAAATAGCATCTTCTAAGCAAGATGTAGATGACAGCATGACGAGCGTTGCGGGTTCTATTGGAGACTTGGAGGAAGTCACAGAAGAAACATTCCAACCGGTACTTGAAAAAATCAAAGTTGCAGAAGAAAAATGCGAAACGCTGGGTGCGCTGGAAGCACCGGAAAAATATGCAGAAATGCAGAACTTAATTAAACAAAGTGCTGATAAAATGCTGGAAGCATATGGAAAATATCGTGACGGCATAAACCTAATCGTGGAAGCGCGCGATGAGTCAGCTTTGGAGGAAATTACTACGGTGTTAACAGAAGGCGACGATGCAATGACAGAGGCGGGTAATCTGATGACGCAGGCAGGCAACCTACAGGGTGAGAATGAATAAGATAATGGAAAAAGCGGAAGATAAGGTAGTAGAAGGGGTGGAACAACCTGGCAAAGAAGCAACTATTGGCTTCTGTGGTTCTGGAGATTCGTGAATAAATTGCTTAGCTGCTCCTCGGATTCCAGTCTAATATTATTGGGCTTGCATTGAACTTGGCAGACGGAAATGGTAAGACTTTCGCAATGGCAAAGATTCGGCATTGTTTTATCATTATTGGACTGGTACTAACCGTAATCAACAGCTTTGTAGACGCTATTGTGAGTGCGATGAGTCAGTTGTGAATCCACATATTGTTTATAAAGAGCGGCATCATTTTAGGTGCCGCTTTTTTATGTCAAAATCATACTGGTTTGCTCATAAGGAGAAAGTGGTGGCTTGTCCTCCAAATAGGCGGATAAGTTTTGGGAATCTAAATATCTGGTATAAAGATTAGGATCAGCAGTCTCAATAAAATAGATGGCGCGTTTTAAAACAATACGCATTTTTTTCAAATCCGCCAAGGTCAGTGGTCCGTAACGACGCGCAGAACGAATTTTGCGCGCTCCGGTCACGCCAATGCCGGGAATGCGAAGTAGCATTTCGTAGGGTGCACGGTTAATATTGACTGGAAACAATTCGCGGTGACGCAGCGCCCAAAAACACTTGGGGTCTAGGCGTTCCGGCAACAATGGCGCGTCGGGAGATAGAAGCTCTTCCGTGCGGAAACCATAGAACCGCAGCAGCCAATCAGCCTGATATAACCGATGTTCCCGTAACAACGGAGGTGTGGTACCCAGAGCAGGAAGGTTGGGATGATCCGCAACAGGCATATAGGCGGAAAAATAAACACGCTTCATATGAAATTTATCATACAGCCCTTGGGACAATTGCATAATTTGATAATCGCTGTCCGGTGTAGCGCCAATAATAAGCTGTGTTGTTTGACCTGCTGGGACAAAGCGGGGAGCGGATTTGAATTTTTGCCGTTCTTCTATACTGCCGGCATGAACTTGGGTGATTTGATTCATTGGGAGTAAAATATCTTTTTTCTTTTTCTGGGGTGCCAGTGCGTTTAGACTTTGCTCGCTAGGAAGTTCGATATTGACACTAACGCGGTCTGCCAGCAGCCCGGCGGCGCGAATAAGCTCCGGACTTGCGCCGGGAATAATTTTGACATGTATGTATCCATTAAATTTATAATCCTGCCGAAGCAACCGTAAGGATTCAACTAACCGTTCCATAGTATAGTCAGGGGAAATGGTGACAGCAGAACTTAAAAATAGCCCCTCAATATAATTTCTTTTATAAAAACCAATGGTAAGTTCAGCAACTTCCTGCGGTGAAAATTCTGCACGGGGAATATCATTTGTCACACGGTTATGACAGTAAGCACAGTTATAAACACAATGATTCGAGAGGAGGATTTTGAGTAGTGATACACAACGTCCATCTGCCGCCCAGGTATGGCAAATGCCGCAGGCTTCTGCATTGCCGATGCCATCCGGCGTGTTTTTACGACGGCTGCCGCTGGAAGAACAAGAAACATCATACTTTGCGGCATCCGATAAAATTTTTAATTTATCCATCATTGTTAACATGGGACATTCCTCCTGAACAGCGGATTCATTATTTATAGTATAACATGGTTTGCAGATAAAGTCAAACGTTTGTTCTCTAATAAAGAAAAAAATTAAAAAAATCAAAAAAAGTGTTGACAAAGGGAAAAAAATGTGGTAAGATATAATTCCCAC
>CBCTHD010000141.1:0-6301 GCA_965146615.1 uncultured Clostridia bacterium | reverse complement strand
CGCAGCATAGAAGCTGCCGCCATGATTTTAAAAGAGGGAATTGCGAACATTATCCTGCTGGGTAACAAGGACGTTATTGCTGAAAAAGCGGGCAGCCTGGACATTTCCGCTGCAACTGTCATTGATCCGGAGACGGATGGCCGTTTTGAAGAACTGGCAGACAAATTTTATGAAATGCGCAAAGCAAAAGGCATGACGCCGGAGCAGGCGCGCGAAACCATGAAAAACACGCTGTACTACGGCGTTATGATGGTCAAAGAAAACCTGGCGGACGGCATGGTAGCCGGCGCGGTCAATGCAACGAGTAACGTATTGCGTCCCGCACTGCAAATTTTGAAAACAGCGCCGGGCACCAAGCTGGTTTCCGCATTTTTCTTGATGTGCGTTCCGGACTGTGAATATGGTCACAATGGCACGTTTATTTTTGCGGATTCCGGTCTGAATGAAGATCCTGATGCGGATGCGGTATCGGAAATCGCAATTTCTTCCGCCGCAACCTTCCGGTCCCTGGTGGAAGCGGATCCGACGATTGCCATGCTGTCCTATTCAACCTACGGCAGCGCCAAGAGCCATCTGGTGGAAAAAATGCAGGAAGCAACCCGCCTGGCAAAGGAAAAACGTCCCGACCTTGCTCTGGATGGCGAGTTGCAGCTTGATGCGGCAATTGTTCCGTCCGTTGGACAGAGCAAAGCGCCGGGCAGCACCGTGGCAGGACACGCGAACGTCTTGGTGTTCCCGGACCTCAACAGCGGAAATATCGGTTATAAATTAGTGCAGCGTCTGGCAAAAGCAGAGGCATATGGTCCGATTACACAGGGGATTGCCAAACCGGTCAACGACCTGTCCCGCGGCTGCTCCAGCGAAGATATTGTAGGCGTTGTCGCGATCACTTGTGTGCAGGCGATTGAAAGCAAAAAAGCATAAGGAGGATACATAGTAATTATGAATATTTTAGTTATCAACGCGGGAAGCTCGTCACTTAAATACCAACTGATTAACATGGCGGATGAATCTGTCACAGCCAAAGGGAACTGCGAACGGATTGGCATCGACGGTTCTGTTTTAAAGCATTCTCCGGCCGGCGGCGATAAAGTGGAAATTGCAAAACCGATGAAAGACCACACGGACGCCATTAAAATGGTGCTGGACGCGCTGTGCGACAAGGACCATGGCGTGATTTCTTCCCTGTCTGAAATCTCTGCGGTAGGACACCGTATTGTGCATGGGGGCGAAATGTTTAACGGCTCGGTTATCATCACCGAGGAAGTCAAGGACGCTATCCGTGCCTGTTTCGACTTGGCGCCGCTGCACAATCCGGCAAACTTGATTGGAATTGAAGCATGTGAAAAAGCAATTGGTAAGGATATTCCGCAAGTCGGCGTATTTGATACGGCATTCCATCAGACCATGCCGGATTATGCTTATATGTATGGTCTGCCCTATGAGGAATATACGAAAAATAAAATTCGGAAATATGGCTTCCACGGAACTTCTCATAAATACGTTTCCCAGCGTGCGGCAGCCATGCTGAACCGTCCCTTGGAGGAACTGAACATTGTAACCTGTCATCTGGGCAATGGTTCTTCCGTTGCTGCGGTCAAAGGCGGAAAATCGATTGACACCTCCATGGGGTTCACACCGCTGGACGGTCTGGTGATGGGCACGCGCAGCGGTCAGATTGACCCGGCGATCATCCCATACATGATGAAGAAAAACCACATGACCGCTTTGGAAGTGGATACCGAGTTGAACAAAGAATCCGGGGTATTGGGTGTATCCGGTATCAGCAGCGACTTTCGTGACCTGACGGCAGCAGCGCATGAAGGCAATGAGCGCGCACAGCTGGCACTGAATATGTTTACCTATAGCGTAAAAAGCTACATCGGTTCCTATGCCGCTGCAATGGGTGGCGTAGACGCGGTTGTATTTACGGCTGGAATTGGTGAAAACACGGCGGAGGTCCGTGCGGACAGCGTGAAAGGTTTGGAATTTTTAGGTATTGCCATTGACCCGGAAAAGAACACCGTACGCGGTCAGGAGGCGGACATCTCCAAAGAAGGAATGCCGGTGCATACGCTGGTGATTCCGACAAATGAAGAACTCATGATTGCCCGCGATACCAAACGGTTGGTGGAACAATAAAATGTTGACCCGCTGCTCAGCCGTGCTGTGTCTGCCATAGAACAGACTTTTTTGGATAAAAGGTTGACCCGCGGTTGACAAAACTTTATAACTAGTATATAATAAAAGCAGATAAAGAGTGAACCGTTGCAAAGACGGTTTGCCCAAATTATTAGGTATTGATAACCGCAATCATTTGGACGTGAGGGCGGTTATCTTGCGTTTATGGTAAATATATGTAATAAGATTATTATAAAAACCAGAATCTTTATGATATTATTTCCCATTTGCAAGCACCCCCTTTCTGAAAGGGAGTGGGCAACCGCCTTCCGCGCACTCTTTATCCACCCAAAGTTATTATATCATACATCTCTTTGTGGCGCAAGTATTTTCTGTTGAAGTGAATCATAAAGGCTGTTTGCTTCCATGCAAACAGCCTTTTTTGTGTGTATTATTTTGTATTATTTTATATCACTTTGTATTATTTTGTATTATTTTATGTTATTTTCCATTTCTTTAAAAGGTTTTATGGTATACTTTTTTTGAGGAGATGAAGCTATGGAATTGCTAAATATGAAACCACTGAAAAAAAATGTCAGTATTACACTTGATGCAGACGTAGAAAAAAGTATAAGGGAATTAGCAGATAAGAATAGCCGAAATTTTTCTCAATACATAAATTTAGTATTGAAACGGCATATAGAGTCGACGGCGAACACAGAAGAGACAGATATAAAATAAATAAGTCAGTAGAGGGATATATCATGGAATTAATAGCTTCAGAATATTTAAATAAATTGATGGGCGCCTTGGAAATGAAGGATTTTATAACAATGGAGATCGTATACCAAGAGATCAAAGAGAAGTTTGGTGAATTCGTCTTTGACGAAGAAAGAAATGGGCGGATACGGTTTCGAAAAAAGCTGCGCCGGGACACATTTTTTGCGGATATTTATCATAACTGTGTAGAACTGCCCAAAGAAGGCATTGCCTATCTCAACATCACCAAAACGATTTGCACCACATTACATATGTTTGACAACAGCTGCATGATCATTGCGCCCTCTGCACGGCTGTCTCACATCTATCAGCTCGGTGCGTTCAGCAGCAAACCCGTTTCCCTGGACGTTGCGACCAATATTTTGGAATTGGACGAACAGAGCATGATAGAAGCAGACCTTCATAATGGAGATGTTTTAAAAATAGACATTGAACCTACCGGCATGTTTCTTCACAAATTCGAACTGGACGACTTGTGGATTTATTCGCTCTAATGCGCGGGTAAAACACAGCGTTTCCAAATGACGGGAAACCCTTATTTTTCTTCTTGCAGGTTTGTTCTTACCTATAAATTTGACCCATGCCGGTTTCTTTTCCGGTATGGGTCCCTTTTTATTTCACACTGTTTGCACGCAAACAAACTGTTTTATTTTTGATTCCAGTATACCGTCGGATATTCTCCATCATTCGTCCAAGCCAACAATAAAAAAATGTTTGACTATCCCGCTGTGTTATAGTATACTAAAAATACAGGACTTGACGGTTTATGAACCAAACGCAGCAATGTTTCGGACAGACGCGCAAGTGAAATTTACACAATTCCCGGCTGGTTTGATGACGGATCATTTAAAAGGAGGTAGTATCTCATGAAACATAAATTTTGGTCGAGTTTTATTGGTTGTATTCTAGTTCTATTGGGCGTTTCCCTATTGGGCAACGCTTGTGGTTGGTGGGAGTTTGGATTTACGGGCTGGTGGGCGTTTCTGCTCATTGTTCCGGCGCTCTACTGGATGTCGCGGCGCGGTCCAAACTTTGGCAACATCTTTTTGCTGCTGCTAGGCGTGCTCTTTTTGGGAGAGGCCTACAACTTGTTGGGACGTCACGTCACTGTATGGGCGCTGGTATTCCCGCTTTTCGTTATCCTCATTGGTCTGGATACGCTAATAAAAAGTTTCACGCGCGACCGCAGACGGCAAAAGCTACATGCCAACACGCAGGAATATCCCATTTACCACGTTATTTTCACCTCGAAAAAAGACGTCAACAAAACTACAGACCTCAAAGGCGCGGAACTATCCGCTTTTTGCAGCAAGTTGATTGTGGACCTTCGTGAAGCCAAAGTGAATCAGGATATTCAACTGGACATTGACAATGTGTGCTCCGTCGTTTTGGTATATGTGCCGGGCAATGTCAGTGTCAACATAGACGGCGACAATTTGTTTGGCGGCGTCACCAACCACTCTACCGGCATTGGCGAATATTCTGTCTCTATTCGCAGCAGTTGCATGTTTGGCAGCATTCATATTTATGACTGAGACAGGAGGAGCCCATGATTGCATATGTAAAAGGAATTCCTGCCTATACCCGTGCGGATTACGCTGTGATTGACGTAGGCGGGGTAGGATATAAAGTCTTTATGCCACTGAGCCATTTGGGGCGGTTGCCGCGGGACAAGGAAATCGTTACGGTTTACACATACACGCACGTCCGCGAGGACATTCAGGCGCTCTACGGTTTTTTATCCACGGAAGACTTGGATATTTTTGAACTGCTGCTGGCGGTTTCCGGCGTTGGTCCCAAGGCTGCGCTGTCCATTCTTTCCACGCTGGAACCCTCCAAGCTGGCGCTGGCAGTTTCACAAGGAGACGTCAAAGCCATTTCCGCTGCGCCCGGCATTGGCAAAAAAACAGCGGAGCGTATTGTATTGGAATTGAAAAACAAAATCGGTTTGGACATGGCCGGGTCGGCAGATGCTTCCGATTTTCTGCCGAAGAACGACGACTCGTTCACAGACGCGGTAAGCGCGCTCATGGGGCTGGGATATACCGCCGCCGAAGCGTCGGAAGCCGCGCGCAAAGCGGGTGACGCTGACAGTGTGGAAGAACTGATTAAAAATGCACTGAAATACCTGATGTAACGGAAGGAAAGAAACGCTTATGGAAGATATACGTTCCGTCTCCGGTTCTTTCGTGAACGAAGACGCTGATATTGAACTGGGTCTGCGCCCCAAGCGAATGGAAGATTATGTGGGGCAGCAAAAAGCAAAAGAAACCATATCTATTTACATACAAGCCGCCAAACAACGCGGCGAATCCTTGGACCATGTTTTGCTCTACGGACCGCCGGGACTGGGAAAAACGACGCTGGCGGGCATTATTGCCAATGAAATGGACGTGAATATTCGTATTACTTCCGGACCTGCCATTGAAAAGGCAGGCGACTTGGCGGCAATTCTGACCAACCTCACGCCGGGAGATATTTTATTTATCGACGAAATCCACCGCCTTTCCCGTGCCGTGGAAGAGATTCTCTACAGCGCAATGGAAGACTTTGCGCTGGACATTATTATCGGGAAAGGCCCCAGCGCCCGTTCGGTGCGCCTGGATTTGCAGCCGTTTACGCTCATTGGCGCAACGACCCGCGCCGGGCTGCTCAGCGCACCGCTGCGCGACCGGTTTGGTGTGATTTCCCGCCTAGAGCTTTATACGCCGGAAGAACTCGTGCAAATTGTCAACCGCTCGGCGGGTATTTTGGGCGCGCATATTGACCCAAGCGGTGCAGCGGAGATTGCGCGCCGCTCCCGCGGGACACCGCGTATTGCCAACCGGCTGCTCAAACGTGTGCGGGACTATGCTCAAATCAAAGCGCAGGGCGTTATCACCCGTGAGGTGGCGAGCGCAGCATTAAATATGATGGAAATCGACGACCTCGGACTGGATTCCATTGACCGCCGTATGGTCTTGTCCATTATCCATAACTTTTCCGGCGGTCCTGTCGGACTGGATACGCTGGCGGCGACAATCGGCGAGGAAAGTAACACCATTGAAGACGTCTATGAGCCGTATTTGCTGCAGCTTGGATTTTTGGCGCGGACGCCGCGCGGACGTGTCGTGACCCGTCCTGCATATCAGCATTTCGGCATTCCCTACGAAGAATAAGATGCGGTTTTAAAATGTTAAGCGGTGTTTTACCGGTATATCAAAGAAAGAGGGCTGCTGCATGTCGAATAAACGACTTGCAGCAGCCCTCTTCTATTACTTTACCAAATTCCATAGGGTTGCATCCGGGATTCCGCGTATGCCTTGCAGGGCGAAACGAGTCCCCCTTATGTTAGAAGATTAGTTCCCCCAGGAAACCAGTACCAGCGCTACATCTTTGGAGTCAATCACGCCGTCGCGGT
>CBCTHD010000140.1:0-6341 GCA_965146615.1 uncultured Clostridia bacterium | reverse complement strand
GACATCTAATCCAGAAGCTCTCATTTCTTTTGCAATTTTAAATTGCCAAGTTCCAGCTACATCCATCGGTTCATATACTACGCCGGAATAATCTCCCGGAAGTTCTACATCTCCCTTGACAAGAGCCACTACATGTTCTCTACCGATTTTAGAGATAAAATAATCGTGTTCAAATACTACATTTTGCCTTGCTCTGTTTTTAAAATCTGTCTCCTTCTTTGCCTTTTCCACGTCACATTCAGTATATAAAACAATCGCATACCTTACATCAGAATGTTTTTCTATTTTTTCAATAATTATTTTTCCTTGATTGGCCTGCTCGTGAAGAATAATAGCTTCTAACCCTAAATGTTCTACAAATCGAGTAACAGATACTTTCGCTTCGTTATCGTGACCATGGACAATAAAAACTTTTTTTGTAGAAGCTGGTGATTTAACCTTATTTTCTTTTGGACTAGCTACTTTATCAGTTTTGCGTAATGTCATTTTGTATGTAATTAACTTCTGCTTGATTATTTTTAAATTATGAATAAATGTTTCCGAGTCAGCATCTGGATCATAAAAGTGCTGTTCTGCAAAATATGAATATAGTCCATTGCCTAAGTCTTTAATTAATCTATCATACTTAGATGTTATTTCAATATAAAAACTTTTAAGACGTCGTCATCTATATCTCCTTGGGTCATTTCTTCGCAACGCTCAATATCATCCTCAACCATATCTACTATCGATTGAGGTTGGTTCCAAAAAGAAGTGTCCTCAGACATTAACCTTGTTGAAATCAACAAGAATATATGATTTATAATTTTCTTCTGCAAAATCTTCTGCAATATACCTTTTTCCAACACGGCGAGCACCATCAATTAAAAGTGCAGTATCACCATTCGAAGTATTTTTCCAATCTAATAATTTATCATAAATTTTTCTTTTCATAACTGCCTTCTACACAGAAACGAGATTTATACAATAGCATTATACCACGAAATCAAGATTATTGTAAGTGTATTATTGCACACAATCAAAATTTTATTGTAAACCTACTGATTTTTACTAAATTTAACGGCAAAGCTACTTGATTTCTTACTCCAAACATTATATAATAAACCTGCTTTCTGGATGATTTATTTTTCAACTTAATTATACAGTAAAGCAGACAACTGGGCACCCCTTTTTTTGGGGAGTGCCCCTTCACAAAGGGCTATAGCTTGATCCTATCAACCTAAATATTATCACAAGGAGACAACAGAAATGAAACAGAGAAAAAAAGTAAATCGGCGTATCGTATTAATGGTGGCATCACTCGTTTTATTTTCCAGCACGATTTGTTCGGTGCAGGCAAATGAAACAAGCGAAGTCATTGTTATGATGCAGCCGGAAACAGATGCGGCGTATATTCCATCATTTTATGGAACAAACAGCGTTTCCGTATTGGAACAGGTTCAGACGGAAGAAGGGGTTGTTTGCTTACTGGAGACAACTGGTGATGTACAACAAACCATAACAACATTGCAAGAAAATGAAAATGTGTTGTATGCGGAAGAAAATCAGAAAATCCAGTTGCACTTCGATTATGATTATGGAAGGCAGTGGGGCTTAAAGAACAGTGGACAACCAATTGAAACATATCCAGGCGTGCAGGATATAGATATTGGAATAGAAGCAGCATGGAAAACTGAAAAGGGAAGCAAATCCATTACTGTGGCGCTGTTAGACACCGGGGTCGATATTCAGCATGAGGACTTGCAGGAAAATATTTACCAAAATGAGAAAGAAATTGCTGGTGATGGTATTGATAACGATAACAATGGTTTTATTGACGATAGGAACGGTTGGGATTTTTGCGATAATGATGCAACAGTATCCCATCAGGGTACGGATTCTGATGGGAATCCGGTGGATTTACATGGCACTCATGTTGCCGGAATCATTGGCGCTGCAACAAACGGAATAGGCGTACAGGGAGTTGCTCAGCACGTTTCCTTATTACCTATCCGAATTTTGCGAGGTGGCGATGGTGGTTACCTATATGACGCCATACGTGCAGTCCACTATGCAAAACAGATGGGCGCAGACATTGTGAATTGCAGTTGGGGAATGTATACGGAGTCGCTGATTTTAAAGGAAATTATGAGAGCCAGTGACATGTTATTCGTCTGTGCAGCAGGTAATGATGCGCAAAATATGAACGTATCAGCGTATAAACAGTATCCAGCCGCTTATGATCTGGATAATATCATAACAGTAGCTGCCATAACGAATCGCGGAGAGCTTGCATCTTTTTCCAATACCGGAGATGTGTTTGTGGATATAGCGGCGCCAGGACGGGACATTTACAGCACCGTGCCTGGGAATGGCTATGCGTATCTAAGCGGAACATCTATGGCAGCACCATTTGTATCTGCTACGGCGGCATTACTTATGAGTAGTGCGCCGGATATGTGCAACGAAGAAATTGTAGACATTATTAAGAAATCTGTTTTACCGCTTGAAGGATTAAGCGGCAAAGTTGGTAGCGGCGGTATGGTGCGTGCAGACAGAGCGTTGAACCGCATTGCGGCTCCGCCTTCAGATGCGGCAGTACAGCGGTACGGCGCAGGCATTACAGCGGCAGATGAAACGCTTTATTCGGCAGGTGGCTATACAGACGAGTATCTGGATACTGTTAGCCGGTATCATCCAGATACGGGCACTTGGGATGCACTTCCCTCTATGCTGGAAAAACGTGCGGACCATGCCCTAGCGATTGTTGGCAACCGGTTATATGCATTTGGCGGTTTCAACGGGAGCGAGCCAACACGTTCTGCTGAAGTGCTGGACTTATCCAGCGATGCACTTGAGTGGCGGCCCATTGAACCAATTCCAAAAGAAAAATATGGGATGGGATGTGCTGTAATAGGAACACAGATTTATCTCATCGGAGGTATAGATAAATCAGGATATTCCAATATGGTGTATGCATATGATACAGAGTCTGACACCTGGTCTGTCATAGCAGCATTACCAGAGGCCACTGCATTTTGTGCCGCAACAGAAGCAAATGGAAATCTATATCTATTCGGCGGGATAGATGAAACTGGCTGTCGTAATCAGACATTATGTTATCGCCCGGTTGACAATTCATGGAGCACATGCGCATCCATGCCCGGATACAAAATGATGGCAAACGTTGTTCCTCATCAAGGGAATCTGTATGTGCTCGGCGGTATGAACGGAACGGTATCTTTTAAAGGAGACCCATTTTTGCAGGCAGGGACGGCGCAAATGGCATCTTTCAGCAAAGCGGTATGGGAATACCAACCTGACGCAAATATATGGACAGTGTTGCAGGATATTGAAACACCGCGTATTGGTGGAAGTAGTGTTTTATGGAATGGGCACATTTCACAGATTGGTGGCTGGAATGGTTCTTATGAAGTGCCATCGGAGCATTATTCGGGTTTATTTGCGCCAAAACATTTGTCCGCGCGGACAATGAACTACGGTTCTTATGAAGTCTCCTGGGATGCGGTAAAAGGCGCGGCTGAATATGAACTGGAAATCAATGGAATTGTTATGGAGCCGACCACTTCTCCGGTCTTCTATGACTCATACGGAAACGAAGAGAAACGGACGTACAGGGTGCGGACACTCAATGATCTGGGGCAGCCGGGTGTTTGGAGTGAACCGATACATAAATTCCCCAACGGCGACATAGACGATGCTAAACCGTATGTCCCCGGAACAACCATACAGGATACACTTAGCACAGACTATCAGTACAAATGGTACCAAATCGACACGCAGGAAAGCGGCGAACTAACGTTAACGCTTTCCGATATCCCAGAGGGCTGCACCTACAAAATGTTGCTGTGCAATGCGGCGGGACAGTCTGTCGAGGAAGCGGAAGAAGTAGATGGAAACTTGGTAATAGATTCCTTTACTATCTCATGTGATCCATACTATATTGAACTTTATGCTTTCCAGGGCAGCAGCGCTCAGCCATATACTCTATCCTCAACCCTGCGGACCATTGCATCGTCAGATATTCCGACCCGCCTCTTTACAAATCTGGCGGAGGGCTCTCATACCAGGCAGATGATGGTTACTACCGCAAACGGAGAGCAGATTACCTGGGAGGAAGGAATGGAGCTGCCGGAGATACAGGAGCATTCGCAGCCGACCGCAATTATGGCGTCAGGAAGCGCCGGAACGGCACCGAACGATGACACAGAGGAACTCTTTGTTTCTGAGGAAGAACCGTTACAACCACTTTCTATATCCAGTGATCCGCGTGAACTCTATAATGTCAAATATATGTCTGCAACGTTAGCGTCAGCAACAAAAATAACTACCCACCAATTCAGTATTGATACCAATAACATTCCGTACGGGAAAAAGGGAAAAGTGATTGTAGAATTTGATGAAAAAGATGAACATAATTATTTTTTATTGGAATGGAATTACAGTTACGGTCCGGTTCAGGATAACTTTGCGCATTTTTGGAATGATGGTGATAAATCGGCGTGGGTAACAGGTGTGGTAGAACGCGGACAGGGAACACAATCCTTCCAAGTAAAAGTCTCATCAAAAGAATATTCACCGGATGCGGCAAATTATGATTATACATTAAAAGCATATCTTCTCATTGGAGACGCAAATGACGAGGACTATAGCGGAACAGAAAACTGGGGTATCACAACGGCGACTTCTGTTTCTGTCGATTCTGTCAAAGACAGTGGTACGCCGCTTACAATTACAAGAAAGTTAGATTTTAAACACGACCGGGATTATTATAAAGTGCGTCTTAATCAAGGAGATAAGATAACAATTGCGACGACAAATCCGCAAGGGTTTGAATCGACTCTCAATGGTTACGGAGTAAATATCGTAAATGGTGCTCACGTGGAACTGGCGGGAAGTTTAGACAGTTCAGAAAATGAAAAAGATTTAACGCTAACCTATATCGTCCCACAAACAGGCACTTATTATATTTATGTGCTTAGTCCCATTGAATATTACCAAGCAACGGCGCACCCCTACACTTTAGAAATTTATTGTACCACTGCGGCAGTATATGATTCCTTCGAATTTAATGACGATATTTCACAGCCGCCATCATACGAGCAGATACAGTCCTACGTCGGTGGAAAAAGTAAAACGGCAAATGTGATTTCATTTGGATTCGACAATCCAGAAGATCAGGATAATTTTACTATTGAAATGCTGGAGGGAGATAAAATAACAGTAGAACTAAAAAAACGGCCTGGAAACAATTGGGACCTAAATGATTTTGAACTCGCGTTATATTGTGACAGTGGCTATGTTCCGCCCATTATACCGCCTGAATATTATGATGAATTGGGTAGTGGATGGTATGCAATAATAAATACAGGCGGAGATTTAGCAATCAATTCCATGGGAGAACAGACGAAGTTTGCCACTTGGGTGGTCACGGAAGACAGTACAATGTTGGTTCGAGTCATTAATACAAAGCACCATCAAGATGTGAGTCAACCACTTCAATTTGATTTGACAATTACGAAAACCTCGGCGAGTGAACAAGACCGGTATGAGATTACCTATCAAGACTCCTTTTGGCATGAGGCGCTTGCAATGCCAACGGAACAATTCAGCAATGATTACATGAAGATTTCGACCAAGACCTCTGTTACAACCGGCAAGCCTGTTTATGCTACAACCGCGTATAACATGACGGGAACCGGTAGCATTTCTCAGGCAAATTTAGATAACGAACTTGATATTGACTGGTATCGAATTAATACGAACATTACAGGAAGCGGAACAAAGAAAATATCCCTGTCTTCTTCCATAACAAACGCAGAGGATAACTATACCGTCGTTTTGGCGAATGCGGATTCCAATATTCTTGTGGATCGGGCAGTGGGAGGGGTGATCAAACATAATTTTGAAGCCAATACAGATTACTTTATCGGCGTGACGACGAAAAATTGGGAAAATATTAAAAGTAATCCGGTCTATAGTCTGAGCGTAACAAACGCGTCAAACGATGATATCAGTGACGCACAGCAGCTTCATTTGGGTAACAACGAGAATTACTCACTTGGTTATTCCAATCAAAAACGCTATTTTAAATTTACGACTGGAGATGTCGGCAGCTACATGGTTTCAGCAGCAGGAAATTCGTTTGATCTTTCGGGATGGTTGTATGATACGGATGGAAAAACTGTACTTTGCCGCGTGGAAAATATGCATACATTTGGTTTAGCACATACACTAAAGGCAAATACACAGTACTATATCTGTCTGACCGGAGCCGACACAGGCTATGGACAATTCTCTGTAAATGTAAAACGCCTAGACGAGCCAACAGATAGGTATTT
>CBCTHD010000139.1:0-6346 GCA_965146615.1 uncultured Clostridia bacterium | reverse complement strand
GGGTGCGGAAGGCGACGAGTATGAGTTTGATTTCAGCGTCGCATATGATGCTTACGGCAGAACCTTCAGCAATGCAAAAATGAATTTCATTTTCGGTGAGCCCCAGGATATTGGCACTCAAGTGGAAGCCGTTCAGAAAGACATTGAAACAATCGTAAAGAACGCAAACGAAGGAGTGGACTTCTCCGCGGTTACGGGCGATTTAACCCTGCCGCTCATAGGACCTGACGATACGCTGATAACCTGGTTGTCAAGCTCGGATGATACGGTGCTTACGACGGATGGAACAGTTTACCGTCCTTCTTATGACGAGGACACAAATAATGATAAAACGGTTACGCTGAGTGGAACGGTGTCAAAACTTGGAATCAGCCTTCCGATAGAAATTACGGTTACTGTAAAAATGCTTGATTTGTCCGAGGATTTACCCGGACAGGACATTAGAAATATCAAACTGATTGACGTGATAACCACGAATACGACACGTATTGAACTTCCACAGCAAGGAGAAAACGGTACCAAATTTTCATGGAGCACATCAAACGCATCTGCGATTGATGCGTATGGCGTAGTACATTTTTCATCCACGCCGCAGTCGGTTGTTTTAACTGTGAAGGCAGTTAGAGAAGATGGCAGTGAAATTTCGGTGAAACCGAGAATGTTTTCATTTACGGTTCCGGCAAAAGTGACACAAAGCTCGACGCAAAATTCGACACACTCTTCGCCGCAAAAGAGCAGTGGCGGCAGCCGGGGAGTTGTATATGTTTCCACTCCTACACCCACATCTACACCTACCCCAGCGCCTACCCCTACGGCTGGCACCGCTCCGAATGAGGAGGATACGGCAGTGTTTTCCGACATACAAAGCGCAGATTTGGCATGGGCGATTGAAAGCATAAACTATCTTGCCGAAAATGATATTATAAGTGGCGACGGGGACCAGCGGTTTCGGCCGAACGAACATATTAAGCGGGAAGAATTTGTGAAAATGCTTGTAACTGCATTTCAGTTAGAAGCAGAAGCGGCGCCGAATCCATTTGACGATGTTTCGGATACACAGTGGTATGCGCCGTATATTGCGGCTGCAGCGAAACGCGGTATTGTTTATGGAGACGGTACGAATTTTGGCGTGGGGCAGGATATTACACGGCAGGATATTGCTGTGATGATTTTGCGCGCAGCCGATGTGACAAATGCCGCGCTTTCAGGAACGCTGTCTATGGAATTTGACGACGAAGCTGGGATTGCGGACTATGCGAAAGAAGCAATGATGAAATTGGTTTCCGTCGGAGCCATAAAGGGATATGAGGATCAGACTATCAGAGCCGAAAATCCGGCAACCCGTGCGGAAACCGCTAAGATAATATACACAGTTTTAGAGACAATCGGACTTCAGCAGGTTGACTAAACAAATAGTAGTTATGGTGTTATGAAAACTTGAGAGGAGCATTGTTATGAAAAAATGGTTCATCGTACTCGCTGCTGTGGTCGCATTGGGGACCTTTGCGGGCTGCGGTCAAAGCGGCAATGGAACTATATCCGAAGATAATTTGGACGAATTGAAAACTTGCGGATACCCAATTGATACGAATACAAAACTGACCGCATGGTCCTACCGCGGCGGCGGGGCAATCGGTCCTTACAGCAATCCTTTGGAATATCCGTCTCTCACAAATTATATGGAGGAAGTGGGCGTAGAGATTGAGTGGACGTTCGCAACGGCAGGACAGGAGAAACAGCAGTTCAATTTGCTTTTGTCATCGGGCGATCTTCCCGATTTGATTGGATGGTACTGGACAACGGATACCCCGGGCGGCGTTGAAAGCGCTATCCGCGAAAATTATATAGCCAATATGGATAATTTGGTTGACGATTATGCGCCGAACTTTAAACAATTCCTGGACGCTAATCCCGATATTGTGCGCGATTTTAAAACGGACGAAGGACATCTTTATTACGTTCCTTCCTATGTCAGCAGTCAAAGCGGCGGTACCCCGTCTGCGGGCTATATCTTTAGACAAGATTGGCTAGATGAGCTTGGATTGCCGCTGCCTGAAACCATTGACGACTGGACAAATACACTTCGGCAATTTCGAGATAAAAAAGGCTGCGAAGCGCCGCTTACAACACAAGCCTCAGCATCCAGTCTGGGCAGAGGTCTTGCGGGAGCGTTCGGTATGACATTGGGGTGGTATCATGACGGGAACGGCAACGTTAAATTCGGCTATGCGGAACCGGAATACAAAAAATTCATTGAAACGATGAATATGTGGTACAATGAAGGGCTAATTGACCAGAATTTAGCGACGATTGACCAAAAAGGTATGGATGCAAAAATGCTCAACGGAAAATCCGGCGCGTCTTTTGGATGGCTCACCGGCGGACTTGGCAGATGGCTGGACGCGGGCAAAGAATTGGATCCGGATTATGACCTGGTTGGAGTGAAATTCCCCGTTTTAAACAAGGGAGATATGCCGCGGTTTACGTCTAAAGATGCGCAGGTATATATGGCGGGATATGCTATTTCAGGAAAAAGCGCCCACAAAGAGCTTGCCATGAAAGTTTTGGACTTTGGCTTCAGCGAAGCCGGGAAGGTGTTTTTGCAGTACGGTACCGAAGACGAAACCTATGTGATTCAAGATGGTATGTTAGAATATACCGATTTGATAACAAATAATCCAGATGGACTCAGCCAAGCGGAGGCAGGGCAATATTATATCAGAAATATGGAGAACATTCCGGTGCTCAAAGATGAAGAATCTTATGTGACGCCATCGGGAAAAGCGTTTCAGGTAAATAAACAATACAACTACCAGCAGCAGCGCGATGCATATGAGAGATGGGGTATCACGGAGGCGCCTCAATATAATTTACCGCTTCTCGCGCCGGCTGATGAAGATTATGGAAAACTGAACGCTGACATTAATTCCTTTGTGGAAGAAATGAATTTAAAGTTTATTACCGGTGCAGAACCACTTTCGAATTATGACAAGTTTTTAAATGACTTAAACGAACGAGGTCTACCGCGTTTAAAGGAAATTATGCAAAATGCTTATGACAGGTATTTGCAGCGCTAAAACCATTACAGATAGGTGGATTAAAAATGAAACGAAGCCCTAAAACAAGTTGTGATTCGACAAATGGCACGGTTTCCGCGGTGAAAAAGGATTGGACGATAAACTGGAAACTGTATGTTATGTTTTTACCGATTTTGATATATTACATCGTATTTTCGTATGTTCCAATGTACGGAGTCATCATTGCCTTCAAAGATTTTTCACCGATGAAGGGTATTATGGGAAGCGCGTGGGTCGGCTTGAAGCATTTTATAGACTTCTTTTCAAGCGCGGATTTTGGGAGAATCTTATTTAACACGATACATATCAGTTTATCCAGCATTATCTTTGGCTTTCCGATGCCGATTATTTTGGCGCTAATGCTGAACGAAGTGCACAGCAGCTTGGCAAAACGCACGGTGCAGACAATTACCTATATGCCGCATTTTATATCGTTGGTCGTTGCCTGCGGTATTATCAAAATATTTGTAGCCGACAACGGGATTATTACGGTCCTGCTTTCGGCGTTGGGGATTACCGAGCGCGTGAACCTTCTTGGGGTGAAAGAGTATTTTGTACCGATTTATGTCATATCCGGAATTTGGCAGCAAATCGGCTGGGACTCCATTATTTATCTCGCGGCGCTCACGGGTATCCATTATGAACTATATGAAGCGGCGCAAATAGACGGAGCAGGAAGATGGAGACAGCTTTTTTCAATCACCTTGCCCGAAATTATGCCGACCATAGTCATTATGCTGATACTGCGTATAGGTTCTGTCATGTCCGTTGGATTTGAAAAAATTATTCTGCTATACAACCCCTTAACGTACGAATCGGCTGATGTTATATCAAGTTATGTTTATCGCCGTGGATTGATGGAATTTAATTTCAGCTTTTCAACGGCGGTGGGACTGTTTAATTCGATAATTAACTATGCACTTTTGATTGGAGCCAACCGTATCAGCAAGGCGGTAAACGGAGCTGGTATTTGGTAAAGGAGAGAAAATAAAATGTGGAAAAAAGAGTCGCTTGGAAGGAAAACATTCATCATTATAAACGGATTATTGCTGCTTTTTTTGACTATCGTAACGTTGTATCCGCTCTTATACGTTGTGTTTGCATCGTTTTCCAATGCGAATGCGTTCATGGCGCATGACGGAATACTGCTGTATCCCTTGAAGCCGACAATCGCCGCATACACAGCGACATTTAGAAATTCGTTTATTCTAACGGGCTATCGAAACACCATTTTTGTGGTGGTGGTTGGAACCGCTCTTAACATGGTTATGACGACTGTTGCTGCGTACTTTTTCAGCAGAAAGAATGTGAGATTTCAAAAATTTTTGTTGAAAATCGTTATGTTTACCATGTACTTTAACGGCGGATTGATTCCTACTGATTTGTGGATTAAGCAATTGGGATTGCTGGATAATCTTTTGGCACTGATTATTCCGGGGGCGATTGCTACGACCAATATGATTATTTTGAGAACGGCATTTTACAATGTCCCAGAAAGCCTGGAGGAGAGTGCGAAGCTGGACGGCGCAGGGCATTTTGTGCTGCTGACAAGAATTATCATTCCGCTGATTATGCCAACGCTTGCCGTGATCGCTTTGTACTACAGTGTGGGTCACTGGAATGCATGGTTTAACGCATCCATTTATATTTCCAGCAAAACGCTGTATCCTTTGCAATTGGTGCTGCGTGAAATTTTGATTACAAACGATACATCCGCCATGCTCGATGACGTTGCGCTTGCGGAGCAGGCTTACATTAGTGAAACGATAAAGTATGCGGTGATCGTGGTATCAACCGTTCCAATTTTATGCCTGTATCCGTTCTTGCAGCGGTACTTTGTTCAAGGCGTTATGATAGGTGCAGTAAAGGAATGACAGGTGGTCGCTTGCAAACAAAGACGAATCGGTTTATAAAATTTTAGATGACTTTCCGACATTTTTGTATTGCATATGCCTATAACGGCGGAAGCTAATCAATAAAAGGAGGACATAGCAATATGTTACACGAAACTTTGGAACTTTGGGAACCGGGGGAGTACCATGGAGCTGACCCCAATTTTACTCCCAAGCTGACGACATATGTGCTGAAAGACGGTGATAAGAAGGGAGCAATACTGGTGCTGCCGGGCGGTTCATACGGGTTTACATCGTGGCGCGAAGCGGAACCAATTGCCGTATGGGCAAACTCGTTGGGGTATCATGCGTTTGTGCTATACTACAGCGTTTCCCCCAATCGACACCCCCAACCGCTGTGCGACGCATCAAGAGCAATGTGCATGATACGCGACAACGCCGAGCAATGGAACATTGATCCAGATGACATAACGGTGTGTGGTTTCTCGGCGGGCGGACACCTTGCAGCATCCATGGGCGTGCACTGCAATGCACCGTATTTGCAGCAAATCCCGGGAATGGCGCCAGGCAAAAATAAGCCGAATGCTATGATATTATGCTACCCCGTTATAACATCAGGCAATCACGCCCACAGAGGGTCGTTCCAGACCCTGTGCGGCAAAGATGCAGCGGCGGAACTGCTTGACGAAATGTCGCTTGAAAAGCACGTAACAAAGGATACCCCGAAAGCATTTCTATGGGCGACATTTGACGACGGACCTGTGCCCGTACAAAACAGCTTGTTGTTTGCTGCGGCAATGAAAGAAGCAAATGTTCCATTCGAACTGCATATTTTCCCAGAAGGGTTGCACGGACTGTCCTTGTGCAACAAAATTACATACGACGGAAACGAAGGCATGATAAATCTTCACGCTGGGCAATGGCAAGCGCTTTGCGCACAGTGGCTGAAAGATAAATAATGCTGCGTTATAAAGCAAAGTGGACATCATCTTGGACGTTTTGAATCGTCCAAGATGATGTCCACTTTGCTGTCGGCGCTACGGTGATTGGTTTGGAGAAGCGGAGCGGCAAATGCTCCGGTTGTGGCAAGATAAAATTTGACGGTTCGTCAAAGCGATTTCATGTAAAACCGTTACTTCTTCAATTTTGAAGCCCGGAACCCGCATAAAATAAGGGCTAAAGCTGCGCCAAATGCTCAAGCGCATAGAGTAAAAAATACAGGCTTGTCTTGTAGTCTGTAGCTATTTCATTTGCACACTGCTTGTCGATGAATCGTGATGGCTTTCATACGTTGCCATCACTCTTTATCTAATATCCGGCCTGTTTTGATTATTTGAGGAGCGTTGAAAAATAGCTAAGAATGTAAAAAATCCCTTAGGAATATGGGAAGATACTCCTAAGGGAATTCAACATTCA
>CBCTHD010000138.1:0-6381 GCA_965146615.1 uncultured Clostridia bacterium | reverse complement strand
ATATTCAACCATATATCTCCCTAATCCCTTGCGGTATATCTCAGGATCAGTAGCAAGCGTATGAATCACAAGATATTCTCCTTGACTTAGATTAACGCGCCAATCGCCCACATTATAGTCTCCCTGTGGATTATCGTTCAGTATAAATGCTCCGACAACTTTGTCTCCGTCCATACAGGCATACTGCACATCGTCAGCTATCGCCTGTCTTGTACTTTCTGTGCCCGGATAGTTCCCTTGCGTCCATTTTGGATAGTTTATTTGTTTCTCAAGATACTCTGTAACCTTGTCGTAAAACGCAGAGACGCTGTTCAAATGTTTCGTAGTACACTTAATGATTCTCATTTTACACCTCTCCTGCTCCATGATATAACTTATTATATCATCAAAATAAAGGCAAAGCAATAGAAGGAAATACGATTTTTACTGAGGATATCCCAATCATAAAGCTATCCCAATTCGTTTTGTATATAGCAAAAGCAAAAGCGTGTCTCTTTTCGGAACCCCTTTTGGAGACACGCCCTTTTGCGCTATTTATGCTTTTTTAATTCGATAAATTACCACAATTGCCTGTTCTCGCAGTGCATGTTCCAGCGGCGCGAATCTATCCTCGCTCATGCCATTCATCAGTTCTGCCGCAATCGCTTTACACACATATTCCTCCGCCCAATTACTGCATTCCACAAGGTCTCGGAATCGTTCTCCTTCCTCTGCCGTTACCTCAATTTCTCCATTCTCCCGTTCGTAGGTTTCCACCAGAATTTTAGCCATCTCTTCTCTGGTGATTAGGTCGTTGGGATTCGCGTTTGTCCCGTCGCCCTGCAGAATACCTTCCTTTGTTGCCGTTGCGATATAATCTGCGTACCAATCCTCTGCCGATACATCTGCATACTCGCCGTCATAGTCCTGCAGTTCTAGCCCCAGCGCGCGTACCAGCATCGTCACGAACTCAGCCCGGGTCGTCTGACTGCTCAGCTCCAGTACACCCGCTCCTGTGCCCTCAATGACGCCTTTTTCGAGCATTTCACTAATTTCCGTTTCCGCCCAGTGTCCACTAAGTTCTTGCCGGTATTGCTCAGACAGTTGCGTGTTGGGTGTCAAAGTAGGTGTTGGAGTAGGCGTACTACCCGTTGTTTCATTTGGGGTCGGTGTCGCTGTAGATACTGTTACGCTGCCGCCGCCACCGCCACCACTGCTGCCGTGAACACTGCCGCCTGTAACATTTTGTGTCGCATCGGAATTGTTATTACTGTCTTCATCCGCTTCATTGCCCTCAAACGGCATTGTGGCTGCAAAATATATATCGCCCTTCGTACCGTCTTGTTTGAAACGAATGCTTTTTCCATTCAACGTCACTTCTGTAATCTTTTTATTACCGGAATAGAGTTGCAGTTCCTCTAAGTTGACCGTTTTAGAAGAATTTAGTTTTATTTTGGAACTGCTATAGGTGACACTCAGATCCTCCATCTCACTTACGCTTCGCAGCAGCTTCTGACTGTTTTTCGTATTGACAACATTGGTGCCGGCGCGCAGAATCACTCTGCTATAGCTATCGTTTTCCTGTTCAACATATGTCAACGTCCCATCGGTGGAATAGCTGTCAAAATCTCGTTGCGCCTGCTGCGTTCTGTCCAGCAGCGTATAGTACGTTCCTTTTGTTATCAGATTATTCGCCGCATTCTCAAAAGTGAGTCGAAATGCATTTGCCACGCTTCGTGAGACGTCCATTGCGATATTTTCCGTATAGGCATCTAGTTCCTGTCCTACATCCGACGGCAAAAGGACGGTGTTGAAGGTTGTGTCGCCCGCTTGATTTTTCACGTAAGTCGCATATTTGGCACTCGTTACGTTGCTAGCATTGTAGGAATACCAGCCGTCCTGTAAGCTACTTTCCATTACGTCGTCCGTCTGTACCGGAATCACTTGAATATTTGCTGTGTCTGCAAAATTCGTGCGTACCGCACCGGTTTCCTCATCAATATTCACTTCGGCAGTGGGAAGAAAATGCCATGCCTGCGAATACTTGTTGACGTTATCATCCTGCGGCTTTAAGTAATCCGTCACAATTGCATAGCCTGGACGAATAAACAAAATGGAACGGTCATAGTCTACATTCACTATCTGCTCTCCGTTCATCGTTACATCCAAATAGTTCGGCGTGTTCAGGTACACAAAATCATAGGCATCATTAAGCTCCGATTCTACAACCGTTCCTACAGAAGCACCTGACGGAAGCTGAAGCGTTTCTCCGACCGGTCCCGTAACCGTTCTTGGCGTCGTGCCTGAACTTCTTGCCTTCATGGAAGAATCGTTGATTTCCACCGTATTGTGTGCGCGGGTGGAATTGAGCCAGTATAGATATGCGTCTGTCTGTTTTAAATATCTTGGATCCACCAACAGATACTGACCATAGGCAAACATGTTCAGCCCCATATCATCCCAATGCGAATGACCACCTAAACCGCCATCCACATTCGTTTCAATATAGGTATCTTTTGCCTTCCATCCGGAGCGCAGAATAATTTTTCCGCCAACCGGATATAAAACAGATGTATAATCCGGCGCGGTCCCTTCTGTTTCGCCCGAAGATGCCCATTGCAGCAACTGGTCGTCAACATAAGTGTTGACTGTATTAATTCTGCTCAAATAGCTGGTGGTATAAGAACTTGCATCGCCGTGTTGAAAATCTACAAAGTTCGGACCGCTTGCGTTTACCAAATATCTTGCGAGCGCTGCTGCCAGCGTTTGTAAATTGGGCGGCAGTGTAAAATCCGTCCAGCCTATCGCAGCCGCATCTGTCGTTTGTTTCATGGCTTGCACAATGTTTTCCCCAACATATTCCAAGGACGCCTCCGTGCCGCTCCCATCGGCATTGATTACGTTACCTAAAATCACTTCATAACGATAGCCTGCTACATTAATCCAGCCGCCGCGCCCGCCTTGTTCCTCTGTAGCTCCCTCTTCCAAGGGCTCGTACGCATCATAGAGTTCACTGAAAGTCATTGCCAGAGCATTCAGACCCGCCGTTTCCCAGGAACCCCAGTTGGAGGTGCGCGAGGTATCGTTCCAACATTCTACAAGCGCCTCCCCCATCCCCCAGACAAATTTGAGCAATGGCGTAAATACCTCCTTGGTCATGAATTCGCTGTCTATGAAATATGCCAAATTATCCACCAGCGACGAGGCGCGGACGCCGACGTCCAAATTCTTTCGATACCCGGGGATATTCCCTTTCTTCTTGTAAAAATCCAGCCATATCCGCAGCGCATGATAGGCATATATTTCATCATCCGTAGAGTAATAAGACTGGTACATATAGAGATGATTGCCGAAACGGTTTACATCCTCCTCAAACCGGCTTCCGGCACCGTTAGGCTGCACCCACTTTGGACCGGATTCTCCATCATAGGAAAAAATCAAATGGGACAGACTGTCCCAAGTCACCGTTTCTTCATACCAGGTCGGATTGCTGTTAGTAAAAAGCACGACATCCTTGCCATCGGGATTGGTACTTTTCCCATAGAGGTACAGACGTGCCTCTGTAATTTCATCTCCTGCTGTAATCTCTGAGAAATCAAAATTCATATAGATCCGTTTGGTATCGGAGTTGACAGGCTCTGCTTCGTCAATTGCCGCTTCTTGCACAGAAATCATTGTCTCATTTCTATAGTTTGTAGAGGCGTTTAACCCTGCTGATACCATGACGTCCTTTGTCGGATAAAACGTTTTATTAATGCCGTTGACCGTCACTCTGATATAGGGTTTGTTTTCCGCTGCGTTCACACTATTAAAATCCACCTGACACCCATCTTTTTTTAGCGCTGTTATCACAAAGCATTGTTCTTTTTGGGTGGATGTGGAGATGGATTGTACCGCCTCAATGACATTAGCGGAAACCTCTCCCCATTCTCCCGGCACATAGAACTTATCCGATGGTACAAATCCGGAAGCGCCATTACAAAACAAATTGTCAAACATGAGTTCCGCAATCAGCCTATAAATACGGTTTGTCGTACCTGTCTTGACTCTTGGCTGACTTTCAAACTTTGCCTTATAATATTCATATACAAATTCTTTTGCAAGCTCATAATCTCCATCTTTCACCGCATCTTCCGCCTCTTGCAGCATAGGGCTGCAAGAATAGTCAATATACGGTCTTTTTAACCAGTAGCTTCCGTTCCACTTGCCAAAGAAGGTTTCGTCCGTAATCCAGTTTGGGTCAGAATAGTCAAAGTTCTGATACTGATCCATGGTTTCATGCCAGTAACCGTTTTTAGCAACAAGCGTCCCATCTTCAGAAGCTGCAACAGTTTCTTTTGCATTCAGCCCGCCAAGCGTGGGTTCAGACTGTTCCACAGATTCGCCGGGCTGCGCATATATCAATTCGCTTAGAAGCCCAGTCGCTTCATAGTCTTGATTTCCGTTCGCTGTTCCACTCTCCAGCAGCCCTCCCTCTGCCCATACGGGCAGCAGGGAGACCATCATTGCAGCAGATAAGATGAGGGATATTAGCTTTTTATTCTTCATTCATAATCCCTCCTGACAAGCAAATGATTTTTGCTGCCTGTTCCCTGGTTAAACTTTCCATGGGATGGAACCAGTTGTTTTCATCGCCGCTGAGCACGTTTGCACGCACCAGCATGTCAATGGCATCCTTAGCATAACCGCTGATGGACTGTGCATCATTGAATGCAATGGTTTCACCATCCTGATGTAAGGTGACACCCATTATTTCTAGTGCGCGCTCTACCATCAATGCCACATCTTGCCGAATAATGGTCTGTCCGACGCCAAAAGTCCCGTCGCCGCTTCCCTCGGCAATACCAAGTTGCGCAGCAGTCGCAACATAAGGCGCATACCATGCGTCAGCGTCTACATCACTAAAATCAGTCGCCGTCCCTGTTACTTCAATTTCCAATGCGCCCAGCAGCATTTTTACAAATTCTTCTCGCGTTACACTATCTTCCGGATAAAAGGCGCCGGCATAACCATTGACAATGCCCTTTCCTGCCAATGCTTCTACATATTCAAAGGACCAGCCATCCCTAGGTACATCATAAAAGGTACCGTAGGTGTCCGAAATGTCAGGTGGCGTAGGTGTCGATGTCGGTGTTGGTGTAGCTGTAGGTGTATATCCCGAATCCGGAATATAATTTACCAGACCGCCGCTGCTGCCGAGTGCACTGCTGCTACCACCACCGCCACCACTGCCGCCGCTTTGTGAAGATGAACTATTCGTTCCTAGTGCCAATTTGCTAAATGGCTGACTTTCTGCGTAATCGTTGTTCGATACCGTTGCTGTCATAACAAAGGTGGTATCCTTGGACGGTCGTGTAAAGCTCAATCCATCGTCACTCATCACCGTCGTGTTGGAAGACTTCCAGCTGATCTTGGATCCGTAATATCCCACCGTTGGCAATTCCAGAGCACTGGATACAGTATAACCTGTAATGACGGAACGCAGCCATTCCATGTCCGCCTGGACCTGGAGTGCATCAGACGGGTCACAGTATACTTCAAATTCATATAACCCTGTATATCCTGTCTCCTGCGATGTGACTTGATACCGTATATATCTGGTTTCCACCGGTAAAAAGTCTATTACTTTCTTCGCGCCGACCGCCGAGCCCTCCGTAAGCGTCGTCCATGAGGTGCCATTTTCTGACATTTCAATGGTATATCCCGTTACCCGGTAGTCACCGTTATCATCCAACTCATACAAAACAATACGTGAAATTGTTTTGATCTCTCCTAAATCAAGGCGCAGATAGGGATTCATGGAACCTGCTATCCATGCCAAATCCAACAGCGTATCGTTTACATTGTTCGCGGTGCTTTTGCCGGAACTTGCCAGGACTGTTGCCCCTAGCGCCAAATTGCTTTCATCAATGCCGCGGACGGTAAGCAAAAATTCGACGGTATCCGTACGTGTTTCGTTCTGCAGTATTGCGGTCAGCGTCACCTGCTGATCCTCACTCCCGCGCGTTACCATGCCCTCGGAGGATAGAACCGTTTCATCACTTGATCTCCATATGATGTTGCTACCCATTGTCCCGCGTGTCACCAGACTCAAATTTTCGACAATTGCTGATTCTTTGTTTTTTTCCGATCCCTTGATGTTTTCAAATGTTAAAATCTGTTTGTCCAGTTCCAGTTTGGTCGCCACCTTGTCCGTCGATTCTATCAGCAAATTGACATTATCCAGATACATTGCGCCGCCTGCTCCCTCATAGCCCGTGCTAAATTTGAGCGCACTGATGTTCCTCGAACCATTTCTGGTAAATCCGTCTGCAAGCAGTGTCCCGTCAATGTAAGCCTTCATGGCACCGGTGGTGGTATTGATTTCATATTTCACGTCTATCACCGCACCTGCCGTATATC